>JANNUB010000367.1:0-14185 GCA_031394795.1 Ignavibacteriota bacterium
ACCACGATCATCTTCCTCGCCGCGGAAAACCTACCCGACACCAAGCGGCAAACGTAAACTCCACTCGCAATATCGTCGGCATTCCACTCAACTCTATATGTTGGCTTCGTCTCGTTTACCAACGTTGCTACATCCCGGCCAAGGATATCGTACACGCGAAGAGAAACCGAATGGCCGAGTCATACGCTATAACAAGTACCAATCTAAATATCATAGAATTTTCAGCCGATATTAAGATAGGGTCACGTAAATCGGTTTATGAACGTTTTTGGTGTTTGAATGTCAAGACTCAATCATTTGATCCATCAAATTAGATTCTTGTTGCGTAACCTTCAGTTTGGCGAAGTGTGGGAAAAGCTCCTGCGCAGAGCGTACTCAGAATCCGTCTCGTACGGTCTACGACGCGACATTACAATCCCTTTCGAGGGGCCTGCGCCGAAGATTCCGATTCAAGTGCGTCCTTTGCAGCCGGCGGATGTGCCGAGGCTGCTCGACGTGAACGCGCCGCGAATTTCGGAAGAGACCGTGAAGGAACTGATTGACAGGAAGTCGTTCGTCGAGAAGGGAGTCGGAACGTGCTATGTTGCAGTTGATCCGAAAGGGAATCCATGCTATATGCAGTGGTTAATCGGAGCGAACGAGAACGAGTCGCTTGCAAAGATCTTCAATGGGGGATTTCCAAGGCTCGCTCCAGACGAAGCGCTGCTTGAGGATGCGTTCACACCGGAGACCTATAGAGGGCTTGGTATCATGCCTGCAGCGATGGCGCAGATTGCCGTCAAGGCAAAAGACATTGGCGCACGCCATGTGAGCACGTTTGTCTTTCATAACAATATTCCATCTCTCAAAGGATGCAAGCGCGCCGGATTCTATCCCTATCTGGTTCGGCGCGATCGCTGGCTGTTGTTCCGGCGGCGACTGACATTCACACCATTGCCGCAGGGTACACCGTACTCGTTCGACGCAAAGGCAAAGGAGGAAGCGTCAATGTCATGTTCCCCGAATATGGAGCGCCGCGGCTCCGCTTCGCCATCGTCCGCGCCTTCCGCTCTACCTGAGACTGAGAGCAACCAGAAAAAGCAACGAGAGACGCGCCTCACCCGTTAAGGCTGGGGCAGAATATGTCGCACACCCGTCCATAGGCTATTCTTTGCAAATGAGCAGAGAATTTCATAGCCTTGGAAGCCAATTATGGTCTGCACCCGTAGCTCAATCCGCCCAAGAGCGTGGCGGATTTCGCACGTGATGTTAAAGCACCCGTAGCTCAATCCGCCCAAGATCGTGGCGGATTTCGCGCATGTTGTTAAAACACCCGTAGCTCAATCCGCCCAAGAGCGTGGCGGATTTCGCACGTTATGTTAAAGCACCCGTAGCTCAACTGGATAGAGCATCAGACTTCGAATCTGAGGGTTGGGGGTTCGACTCCCTCCGGGTGCACCACCAGTTGTTAGTTGACAATTGACAATTCACGCGCCCTAACGAATTGGTCGTTCACAATTGACAATTCACAAGCATCACTTGAGTAGGAACGTCGACATCAAATCCTCTCTGCAACAATGACTGAACACGAACGATGGATGGAGTTTGCGTTCAAGGAAGCTGAGCAAGCCTATAAACGCAAAGAAGTACCGGTTGGTTGTGTTATCGTCCAAGAGAATCGCATCATCGGCAAGGGATACAATCAGATCGAAACGCTGAAGGATCCTACCGCTCACGCCGAAATCATTGCGATCACAGCGGCTGCGACGCAACTCGACAATCACCGCCTTGAAAACTGCGCGATGTACGTGACGCTTGAGCCGTGTGCGATGTGTGCTGGTGCAATAGTTCTCGCGCGCATTCCAACACTCGTATTCGGGGCGCACGATCCGAAGGCTGGTGCGTGTGGAACGTTGTACAACATCGTGCAGGATGCGCGCTTGAACCACAGAGTGGAGCTTACGAAGGGGATTCTTGAACCGAAATGTGCGGCGCTGCTGAAGGAGTTTTTTTCGAAGGTCCGAACGAATGAAATCCGCAAACCGGCGAAGTGAAGTTACACTGCCGATGCCGCCTTGAGTTTCTCCGCTCTGTCCGCTATTTTCAACGCCTCGATCAACTCTGCAAGTCTTCCGTCAATAATCTCCGCCAGATTGTACAGCGTCAGCCCGATCCGATGGTCGGTGACGCGGTTCTGCGGAAAGTTGTACGTCCGGATTTTGTCGCTGCGGTCGCCGCTTTTCACTTGCGCCTTGCGCGTTGCGGCGACATTGCCGACCTGGGCGACGATGGTCTGCTCGTACAATTTTGCCCGCAGCATTTTCATCGCCCGCTCGCGGTTTTGCAGCTGCGACCGCTCCTGGCGGCAAACAACAATTATTCCTGACGGCTTGTGTGTGAGGCGAACGGCTGTTTCAACTTTGTTGACGTTCTGCCCGCCTTTGCCGCCGGAGCGGAACGTGTCCATTTCGATATCGGCGGGGTTGAGTTGAACATCAACCGGCTCCACTTCGGGAAGCACCGCCACGGTTGCAGCCGACGTGTGAACGCGTCCCTGTGCCTCGGTCTCCGGAACGCGCTGAACGCGATGTACGCCGCTCTCAAACTTCATCGCGCCGTACACATCTTCACCGCTGAGGCTGAGCGAAACTTCCTTTATTCCGCCAAGCCCGGTGTCGTTGATGTCCATGATCTCAGCTTTCCATTCTTGCCGTTCCGCGTAGCGCGTGTACATGCGCAAGAGGTCTCCGGCAAACAGCGCTGCCTCATCGCCCCCCGTACCTGCGCGGATTTCGACGATGACATTCTTGCTGTCGTCGGAGTCCTTGGGGATGAGCAACAATTTCAATTCTTCTTCCAGCTGGGAGAGCTGTTCTCTTGCTCCATTCAATTCGTCGTACGCGAGCTGCTTCATTTCCGGATCGGAAGAAGTCTCGGTGATTTCCTTCAAGCCTGCGATATCGCTTTTCAGCTTCCGGTAACGCTCGTACGACTTGACAACCGGTGTGAGGTTGCTGTGCTCCTTGCCCAGCTCTCGCAGTTTGCCGAGATTTGCAGTAACAGAAGAGTCGCTTAACAAGCGACTCACTTCTTCGTAACGTTCTCGGACTTTTTCTAATCGATCCAGCATAATCTATTTACGAACTGATGTTACGCATGACAACAAAGAATAGAACGCGGTCTACGACCCGTAGGGATGACACGGATTGGACGGATGAAAGCGGACAAGAATTCCTGCGAATCCAGATTGTTAGAATACACTCGAAATCTCCACAGTCAACAAAAAACAAATCCGCGAATATCCGTTTCATCCGCGTCATCCGCGTTCCATTCTTGTCAGTTTGCAGAAACGTCCGCCAGCAGCTTAGTTTCCATTCTCGCATCATCATCTTCGCCAAGTGCAGCCTTCAACGCGGCAATTGCAACTTCAAGCTGGCTTGCATCCGGTTCGCGAGTGGTGATTTTCTGAAGCCAAAGCCCCGGCGTCACGACGAGCTTACCGATCGTGGTCTCGCTGTGCTTTGCCGACGTGCGGATGAACTCGTATGAAATTCCTCCAACGAGGGGTATGAGTGGAAGATGTGTTGCGAGCCGCATCAGTACGGTGATATGCCCGAACCAATTCAACAGAAAAGCATCGAGAATACTAAAGAGGAGGATAGCCGAGCACATAACGATCAAGAGAAAACTCGTGCCGCATCTCGGATGAAAGCGCGACTGTCTCGCCGCGGCTTCGGCAGTCAGTTGTTCGCCTTTCTCGAACGCAAAGACGGCTTTGTGTTCGGCGCCGTGATATTCAAACAATCGCTTCACATCTTTCAGCAGCGAGATTGCCGCAAGGTAGAGGAGGAGGAAGGTAACGCGAATACCACCGGCAATAAGATTGAACGAGAACGGGTCCTGTTCCACATCGAAAAAGAACGTCGTTGCCGCGAGAGGCGTTATGAAAAACACAGAAATGCCGATCGTGAGAGCGAACGCAACGGTGGCTGCAAGCTTCAGATTTTCCTTCGAGCCGGTTTGGGATGTTTCGGTTCTTCCATTTCCGTTCACTCCGGTACGATTCTCCTCGTCTTGCATCATTGCTTGAGCCGAGAAGTTGAGCGTGCGGATACCAATCACCATCATTTCGACCAGACCGGCGGCGCCGCGAAGTACCGGCATCTTAAAAAAAGGATGGCGTTCTCCTAACGAGCGGTGCGACTCCTTCTTGATCTCGATGGAGCCGTTCGCCCGGCGCACGGCTGTTGCGACCATTCCCGGAGCCCTCATCATGACGCCCTCCAACACCGCCTGTCCCCCCACTGCCATGGGTTTTCCGGCATCGAATCTACTTTTCACGGATTACCCTTTCTTCAAAACCCTCAAAATGTATGCAAAATACGCCAGACTATCCATGCCCAATCAGGGTTCGCGCAATGTTGTGCAACTCACATTTGCATACATTCTATTTGCTAGCTTGGAGGGCACGTATCCATACGACACCCGCCCTGTTTCCTCAGACGGAATCGAACGAATTCATGTTCAACCAGTTTTTTTGGAATGCTATGAATGCCTTGCCGTCAATACCCTCTGCGCGTGATTCATTTTTCACACGCCTTATTCGCCGCTACCATAAACAGCGCGCTGACAACACGCTTCAGCATGCAGTGCAGCAGCGCCAATATTACCGTGATCATGATTTGCTCGATACGTTGAGTTCATCGGCGGGGAGCAAGCACAATGATGCTATGTTCGCGCTACGCATCGCCAAACGTGCATACAGCCGGAGCGAGATCAATGCGCCTCAGCTCAAAGCAGTGCGTTATGAATTGCGTTCAGCGATCTCCGAGCTGCACAATGTCGGCGACGATCATCGCATGAGATTCTCGGAGTGGATGCAGGATTTTGTTATCCCGCAGTTTGCGAACAATGTGCTGTCGTTCGTGTATGCAGGCGCCGGTGTGCTGGTGATGATCGTTGGCCTGCGCGGGCTTGGGGACTTGCGCCCAATCGGATTTATTCCGGATGCTCTTCTCGATGCGGATGGAATGCTGCGCGGTGGCGTTGTGTTTGCCGCCCTCTGTTTGGAGCTTTTTCTGCTCCTGCTTCTCGCGATTCTCTTTTTTTTCACACCCGATGTCTCGAACGGAAATGGCGCGAGGCAGAAAAGTCCCGACTATGTTCAACCCGATGAGGCTCCGCCGAAGAACTTCGAAGGACTGACAAGAGAGGCGCTTCAAGCATTGATCGAAAAGAAGGTTGAAGAAATACGGATGATCGAACGCATTCAAAAAATGCTCTGACCGCCGGCAAACAATGCGAGAGAAACTCTCATTTTATTTTGTGCTCTATCTTGTCGCCTTGACGGCGCTGTTTGCAGTCACGAACGAGCGCAACATCGCTCTCAAGGAGCAGAAAGAGCTGATCCAGAATCTCATCGGCAAACTCAACCAGAAACCGGTCATCACCGTGCCGGATTCCGTTGTGTGGTCTCTGAACACACCGGGAAGCGTGCCGATGACGGTCTCAGGTTTGGAGAAGGGCGCGACGGTGGCATCCGTGTTGTATCGTGTTGAGGCGTTCGATATTGTGCCGGGAACGTTCGAAAAAGAAATTCTCGCGGATCCGAATGGCAACGCCCTGTTCACGGGAACGATCTCCGCTTCCGGGCAGTACCAATTCAAAGTGTCGGTGGATGTCGTCAGACGTTTGCCCGATGCGTTGTCCCAAAAAATTCGTGAGCGCATAGAGAAAGCGCTCGGCAACGACATCATCCAACTGCAGGCGGACACGACATTCCTCGTCAACGTCGCGCCACGCGGTCCGCAGCCGACACAATTTACTTTGAATGTCGAGAAGCCAGCCAGCGACAGAGGATTCATCGGCATTCCCTATACGAAGACGATTTTCGTCAATGGCGCGGACCCGCAGCTCGTTGATTTCTTTGCGTACGATCGGGAGAAGTTTCTTCTTACAAAGGGAATCGGTAAAGTGCAGTTGACGTGGCAGAACCCGCAACGCACGGGACAGCCGATGAAAGTTACACTTCGCGGTAACACGCGGCAAGGATTTGGCGGGAAGGATGTCGCCGAGACGAGTTTTCTGTTGGAGATTGTGCCGCCGCGCTGGAATCCCGAGCCTGCACCCAAAGCGTTTTGGGGCGTGCCGTATCAGATCGCAAGCACAGTCGCAGGGATGCATCCCGATTTGTACACGATTCAGGTCTTCGCTAATGGAACCATGTTGAAGACGGTTGCGCCGCAGCAGTTCCCGGATACAATTCGTCCATCTTCGCAGTGGACAAATCTTACATTGAAGGCAATCGCCGATGGACGCGAGTTGCTTTCAAAGTCCGTGGAAGTCCGAAAACCCGATCCGCCGCAGCAGCCCCGCTGGAAGGATCAAACACTCGACGGGAACAATTACGTGATCAAGTTCGATTGCAGTGACGTGAACGGAGATGCTGTAACCGCGCATCTCAAGATGTCGCAGCCCGAAGGATTTCAATCGCGGCTCTCATCGAATTACGGAAAGACGTTCACGCTTACGATTCTCGATGTCGCTCTCCGAAAACCGGCGTACATAGAGGTGCGCGGAACAATCCAGGGATTGGGTGGTGTGCGGGAAGTCCGCAAGACATTTGCTCTCTTTTATTGAACACGAATGAGTCACTTTCTTAGAATCGCGGCGCTGGCATGTGTTTCTCTTGATCTGGGTCTCGCGCAAACGAGGGATAGCACAAGCGTTCGCCAAGATCTTCAGGCGGAGTACAGTGACTACCAACGGCAGCAGCGGCAGGCATTGCTCGATTCAATTCATTTCGTGCGCGCAGAGATAGAACAGCTGCAAGCCGTGCTCGAGCGAAGCACATTCGGATTGCCATCCTACTACTTCACGGACCTTCGTTCTTGGGTGATTCCCTCGGCATATCCGTTCAACGACACTCTTTCCCAGTATTTCTTTGAAGTGACGGAGCACGATTCGTCTTTCATTCAAGAGCGCGGCGACATTCAGATTATTGCTACGGCCGGCAATCCGTCGGAGCTTGTCGGGCTCCTGTTCAGTGGGAACGAACAGGAGAAAAAAGGCCAGCGGCTGCGCGAGCTACTGAGGAAAAAACCGGAACGCCGGATGTACGAACGGGCGCTCATGAGCGGTGCATATGGGGAAGAGCGTTTGCTGCTCGACGACAAGTTCCGGATCAGAAACCGCCTCGCCCCGCGGCTTACGAGAGAAAGCGATGAGCTTCTCACGAACTTCGGTCGGATCGATATTGAGCAGGAGAGGGGTGAAGCTGCCGTCAAGGTTACGCTTCATGTTCCCGAAATGTTGGGAGTGAAGTTCGGGAAGTTCTGGGGAGCGGAGATGAGGCTTGGCAATCAGGAAGCGGCATATCCGTTCTGGCTTTCCGGAAACCTTGCAGTTCTGGCGACATACAAACGCATCAAGGCGGGAGTACAATTTCCGTTCGCCGGTGCGCGCAAGGTGAGTGAGTCGTTTGAGAAAGTGCTGCCGGCGCGGCGGCTGGACGGCACGTATGGCGCTCAAGCTTCGTTCGACGCCGGTTTCGCGGGCGGGTCGTTTCTCGTTGGACTCCATCGCACTGATGCCGATGGTGCGTATGCAAACCCGGACAGTATCCGCACGCTCCGGAGTCTTGCTCAGCTCTGGTATTCGTACGGTGTTGCCGTCGGAGGAGACGAGACGAAGGATCTTCTTCGCTTCAAGATCGGCCTGGGATTCCATCAGATCGGTTTCGATGCACGGGTGAGGAATAGTATTACTCCAAAAGAAACGATTCGCTCATTCTGGAGTCCGTATTTCACTATTGATTTCATGAACCGCCAATTCGAGCATCGCTTCGGCGGGAGTTTTCAATACTACAATTCGTGGGGAGTACTCTCGGCGTGGCTCGAGCTTGTGCGCGACCGCGTCCGGCTTGAGCTGAAGGGTGGGGCGCCACTCTTGCGCAGGCAGCTTCCGTGGGAGCCGCGCTACTTCTTTCTTATCACCGTTCCGTTGACATTTTCCATCGAATAAAATCGGGCGAATGAAATCACCTCAAAGAAAATATCTGTGGATCTCACTGCTGAACGTTTTCTTCATTGTTTCAAGCTCAGCGCAATCCGTTCCGGATCTTCAGACGCGGCTCGAACAGGAGCGCGCCGATCTCGGCGCCATGCGGCACGTTGTCGCGTCGCTCAACCGGATTGACAGCACATTCGAAGCGTACTTTCCGATGTGGAGCGTGCTCGATCAAACATTGCGCATGAAGGTGTTCGTCGCGTTTCGGAAAAGAAACATCCAATACAACGAGCGCGACGATGTGTACGTTATTGCCAGTCCCGATACGCAGGAGCTTGTTGACATCCACGTCGGAGAGAGTATTTACGGTCGGCTGCTGACCCGGAACATACTCGACAGAACATTGAAGCGCGATCTCCTTCAGCTGCACACCTATCCTTTTGCGGAGGAAACTCCCCCTGGCTACCGTCGGGCGAATTTCAACAGGAGGGCTTTGGCGCGTCCCGTTGTACCGCACTGGGTGTCGGCGAGTATTTCATTGTTCGGAGGTGAGCTGCGTTTCAACAATGAGTGGTCGTTAATCGGCAAAGTGGGGGACAATGCGTTGGGCTATCCGTTCTGGTCGTCGGGACAGGCGTGGTTGATGCTTCGCTACAAGTCTGTTGCGCTCGGAGCGAGGCTTCCCGTACATGGTGGCCTGGATGACTTTGCGCTCGGTTTGCAGACGCGACGTTTGAATGGCAGCTCGGGCTTTGCAGGCGAGGTGGAAGTGGAGTGGGATGCTCTGCGAATCCAGTCGAAGAATTTCGCTTACGGCGGCATTGGCGGGTCGTTCGCCGTCGGCAAGCTCGGCAATCGCCGTCCCGAATTGTTGACTCCGGACCACCAGCGGCTCTTCTCCATTTCGGATATTGTCGAAGTGCATTATTCCTTTGACTATCAGTTTGATCGAGCTTTGCAGATGCTGAGTGTGCAGTCCGGCGTGAGCTACCATCGCGTCACCGTCAACAAGCTCGATCAGCTCGACATCGTCGCGGGAGAAAAAGCGAAGACATTTGTCCATCCTCGTGTCTCCGTTCACTACAGACACCAGCGAGCCGACTGGTTTACATTGAGTGCGGAACTGTCGCGTTTGGCTTTGTTATCTGCGCGAGCCGAGTTGGTGCCGGGTTTCGTGTTTGCGGAGGCACGATACGCTTCCGTGTTCCTGCGCGATCCCCAACCGTGGGAACATTCCACCTATTTCTATGGAACCATCGGATTAACCTTCGATTTCTAAAGATTTCTAAGGAGTTGTAGTCTTATGAATTTCTGCGACTACGACAATATGATGTACACTGATGTTCTCCGTTGACATTTGCTTTCAAATGCAATATCTTGCGAGCGGTTTACAGAACATTTTGCCTCCCCTGCTGATGTTCGGCTTCTTTTCTTTTTGCTTCTATCAATTACAGAGGAGACTTCGATGATACGGTCCTGTATCATTTCTACGGCTATTGTTGCGTTGTTATTCATACACTCTTTCGATAGCAGAGCGCAAAGTGCAGCCGGAAGATGGTCAATCGGTTTTCATGGTGGAGCGAACGTTTGGGTGAATGACATGAACGAGAGGAGAGTCGGAGAGGGGGGACAGATGTACGTTCGGTACGGAATGTCTGACGTCTTCTCTCTTGGATTGCAGGGCGGTTATGAAGAACTGAAGGCAAGCCAGCGGCCCGTTTTCCCTCTTCAATTACCGTTTGATTACTATAAGCTCCGCGCCTCGAATCTGAATCTCATCGGATGGATCCACCTTGCGCCGGGGAGAGCGTTCGCGCCGTACTTGTATCTCGGCGCCGGTGGTATGGCATTCAAGCGGGCTACGGGTGGTAAGTTGCATTACCCGAAGAACAAGTACTACACGACGTTCCACATTCCCGCAGGGCTTGGATTCGAAGCGGCGGTCACGCCAAGCGTTGCCATTGCCATGGAAGCAAGCGCTCGTGTAACGAATGACTGGACGGATAACTACAAATTCAAAGCCGCTGATTGGTATGGATCGGTCAAAGCCGGAGTGAATTTTTATTTAGGTGCAAGCGATGCCGAGGATGGTGACGACGACGGTTTGAGAAATTCTCTCGAAAGTAAGTTTGGCACAGATCCGGACAATCCCGATACCGACGGCGACGGTTTGAAAGACGGTGAGGAGGTGCGACGATATAAATCCGATCCGCTGAAAGCCGATAGCGATGGCGACGAGATTTCCGATGGCGATGAAATATTCAAGTACCGTACCGACCCGAATCAGCAAGACTCCGATACAGACGGGCTTGCGGACGGTGCGGAGATTTCCAAGTACGGCACCGACCCGCAGCGGCTCGATACCGACGGCGATAGTCTCACCGATGGAGACGAGATTCTCAAGTACAACACCGACCCGCTGAAGGTTGATACCGACGGCGATGGTCTCTCGGATTGGGATGAAGTGCGTTCGTATAAATCCGATCCCACGAAGACGGATACCGACGGCGATGGCCTGCTTGACGGCGATGAAGCGCGAAAGCATAAGACTGATCCAACACGCACTGATACTGACGGCGGTGGCGTTACCGACGGGGCGGAAGTGCTGCGAGGCTCCAATCCATTGAACGGCCGCGACGACAGGGGAGGCAGGGGCTCGGGGCAGAAGGAAATTGTTCTTGAGCCGGGGAAATCGGTTGTTCTCATGGGTGTCAATTTCGTCTCGGGAAGTGCAAGGCTGCTGAAGAATTCGGAACAGGTGTTGCAGCGCGCCTATCTGGCCCTTGCTGCCAATCCCAACCTCAAGGTTCAAATCGTCGGCCATACGGATAATCTCGGCGATGAAAGAGCAAATACGAGACTGTCTCGTGTGCGAGCGCAGACCGTGAAGAGGTGGCTTGTCCGGGCGGGCGTAGCGGCTTCGCGTCTCAGTGTGGATGGCAAGGGGGAGAGCAACCCCATTGATACGAATGCGACCAGCGTGGGACGCGGCAACAATCGTCGGATCGAGTTCCGCGTGCTGGAGTAAACTTTCAGTTCAGTAGTTACTTAAGATCATAACTCCGTTGACTATGATATGTCGGCGGAGTTTTTATTTCACACCGCTCGGATGCGGCGTCCCGCCAATGTGTTTTTGGTTGAATGCCACTCAGGTTTTCTATAGATTGTTAAACAAGATTTGCACTCGTAGCTCAATCCGCCAAAGAGCGTGGCGGATTTCGCAAAGATAAGAAATGCACTCGTAGCTCAATTGGATAGAGCGTCAGCCTCCGAAGCTGAAGGTTTCGGGTTCGATTCCCGACGAGTGCACGATCCACTATAACGAAGGAAACAGTGATATGCTGAAAGCGCAGAAAAAGATCTCAAAGAAAGAACTCAAGCACGATGCCCTCCTTGACACGATGGGCAAAATAACGGGTTTCTATGAGGAGAATAAAAAAGTAGTCCAATACGCGGCTGGCGCACTAGTGCTGCTGGTTGTGGGCACGTACGCGTTCGTCGAGAGCCGAAAGACAAAGAACGAAGAGGCATCCGCGAAGATCGGAAGCGTTTTTTCATTCTATGACCAAAACCAGTTTCAGGTTGCCATAGATGGAGTTCCGGAGAGGAAGATCACAGGCTTGAAGTCCATCGTCGAGGAATACGGAGGAACGGACGCCGGCAATCTTGCGCGTTTCTATCTCGCCGATTGCTACTTCCAGCTTGGCAAGTACGATGAGTCGCTGGAAAATTTTGAAGACTTCAGTGCGAAAGAGCCGTACTTAGTCGTTTCACGTTTGTCGGGAATAGCCGGCTGCTACGAAGCGAAAGGAAGGTATGAGGAAGCCGGCGAGCATTTCGAAAAGGCTGCATCCAGCTATCCGAAAGAAGTGGAAGCCGCGGCAAACCTCAACAACGCGGCTAACAATTTCATGCTTGCCGGGAAAAATGCGCGCGCACTCGAGCTGTTCAAGAAGCTCAAGAGGGAGTATCCAACTTCTCAATCTGCGCGCGACGCCGACCGTTGCATTCAGAGATTGACAGCAGCATAACCCATCATTGGTCCGTTGTCGCCGCTTTGTTTCCAGCCTTCATCCGATGAATCTCCCGCTGGGTTCGCTGAAAACGCAACTTTTGCCGGGATTTAACGAAGAAGTACCAAACCCTTGCTTAGCAAGTCCTTGCTTAGCAAGACGGCCACCATCGCCCAATGAAACTTCGTAACGCATTATATCTTGGCGGCGCGGCAGTGTCGTTCATCGCCGTTCTTGCGATTGATTTGATTCGCAAGAACTTCGATTTCGACGTCGCGGGACTTGAAATCCTTCGCGGCATGCTCGTCATCGGAGCGTTTGTTCTCTCGCATCTCTACTTCGATGCGCGCAAGCTTCACGTAACGCTCCTCCCGGCAAAGAGGCTCTCGCTGGTAATGATCTACTCCGTCGTTGCCGTTGTTGCGAGCGGGTTCATCTGGGCGGTCGCAGACAATAACTTCGACGCCAAGGGCGATACGCTCTCGCCGCTCTCATTCGGACCGATTTTTGTCGCAACGACGCTCGGCATCGGACTCGGAATGTTTTCCGTTCTGGTCTTTCGGCTTCTGCGCGGGCTTATCTTGTTCAGGCGGAAGAAGGGAACGGAGCGGAATCTTCTTATCTACATTCTCCTCGCGCTCGCCGCCGCCGCGTCGACGTTGTTTATGGACGAGCTGGAGTCGAGCACGCTCACATGGATCCTGTTTGGCTTCGCGATCCTCTTCGCCGTGATCAACTCGTTCCGTCTTCCCTGGATTGTGTATCTCACCAAGCGCGAAAAGATCATCGGGTTGATTTACGGGTTGATTGCATTCCTCGCTCTCAGCGGTTTGAACGCGATGCTGAATACGAAAGATGGTATACTGAAAATTTCACTCCTCTACTATTCCTATCCGCTGACGGAGTTTGTTCTTCTCACCGGCATCTTCGCGAATATTTATTTCGGGATGGCGTTCATCAGCACGCTCTTTCATCTCCCGACCGCGGAAGCTTTCGACAGAAAAACGACGGAGGTGTCATCGCTCCATAACCTGAGCAGACTTGTGACGCAGGTGTTCAACTTCGATGAACTTGTTGACACGGTCACTACATTGACACTTCAAGTCTGCGAAGCAAAAAACTGCTGGCTGGAAATCATCCATTATGCGGACGAGCAGGAACGATCAAACCTCTTCGCCGACGAACGTTTTTTTTCCAACGCAGCGGTTGGAAATTACATCGCTCACCTCGCCGGGAAAAAAAACATCGAGCAGTTTGAAATTGACCTTCTCCTCTCTGCAGGAGAAAAGACCCTGCGGGACGAAGCCCTTGAGGAAAAGAAACCAATTGTTGTGGACGATCTGGCGCGAGATGCTCGGTTCAAAAAATTAGCAAAGCCGCCGGGAGGCTCGCTCGTCGTCGTGCCGCTTGTTTCTCATGCAGGCATGATCGGAATCCTGTATGCCATGAAAGAGATGCCGTACGGGTTCTTCAAAGACGACGTTGACGTCATCTCGGCATTTGCGGACCAGGCCACCGTTGCAATCGAAAACTCCCGTCTTATCAAGAAGTCCATCGAGCGCGAGCGGCTTCTGCGCGAAGTAACACTTGCGCAGGAGATCCAGCGCAAGCTGCTGCCCCAGACTCTTCCGCAGTATCGAACGATGGAGATTGATGCCGTCTCCGAGCCGGCGTTTGAAGTCGGGGGCGACTATTATGACGTCGTGGAGTTGGCGGGGGACAAGCTCGGCATCGCGGTGGGGGATGTTTCCGGGAAAGGCATTTCGGCAGCGTTCTACATGGCGGAGATGAAAGGGATTTTCCAATCGCTCAGCCGGTTGTATCCATCGCCGCGCGAATTGTTGGTGAAAGCAAATGAAGCGCTCGCAAGCTCTATTGACAAGCATTCCTTTGTTAGCTTAATTTATGCCATAGTGGATGTCACAACCGGTCGTCTGACGCTTGCGCGCGCCGGTCACTGTCCGCTCCTGCACATCTCCGGAGATGAGACAACATATCTGCGCCCCAACGGAATTGGACTTGGACTTTCCAGTGGGCCGGCGTTCGACAGCAATATGGACGAGCTGACGATACAACTGAAGAAGGGGGACGTCTGCGTGTTCTATACCGACGGAGTGACGGAAGCGCGCAACGGCGACGACGAATTTGGTTACGACCGGCTGCTTCAAACGGTCGTCGAGTCGAAA
>JANNUB010000173.1:0-8121 GCA_031394795.1 Ignavibacteriota bacterium
GGTGCGCATGGTGTTGATTGCAAACAACGACCAGCTTGTCTACACAAATCCTGCTACGGATCCCTACACGAACAGCAGTGGCTTCACGATGCTCGGACAAAACCAATCCAATCTCGATGCCGTGATTGGAAATGTCAATTACGATGTTGGACATGTTTTCAGCACGGGCGGCGGCGGCGTTGCGGGGCTTGGCGTGATTTGTCGGACAGGCTCAAAGGCAAGAGGAGTTACCGGACTGCCGGGCCCTATTGGCGATCCGTTCTACGTTGATTATGTGGCGCACGAGATGGGACACCAATTCGGCGGGAACCATAGCTTCAATGGCAACGCCGGTTCATGCGCAGGCGGAAACCGCAACGGCTCGACTGCATACGAACCCGGAAGCGGCACAACCGTGATGGCATACGCGGGCATTTGCAACCCGCAGAACACGCAAGACAACAGCGACGATGTTTTCCACGGCGTCAGCATAGATGAGATTGTCGCGTACACGACTGTCGGCGCGGGCAATAGTTGCCCGGTGATCACCGCAACGGGCAACAATCCCCCAACGGTGAGCGTCTCGCCCCCGGGAATCACGATTCCCCTTGGCACTCCATTTTTTCTCAACGGCTCTGCAATAGACCCTGACGGTGACACACTTACATACACATGGGAAGAACTCGATCTCGGTCCCTCCGGTCACCCTAATACGCCGTCGGGCAGCGCGCCAATCTTCCGGAGCTTCAAAGGAACGCGCAATCCGATTCGAACTTTTCCAAGAATGCAAGATATCGTCGGCAACACACAGACGATCGGCGAGATACTTCCGAGTTACGCGCGTACGCTGAACTTCCGGCTCACGGTGCGGGACAATCGGGCGGGCGGCGGCGGTGTTGGAAAGAATTCAACCAATGTTGTTGTGAGCGGTGCCGGTCCCTTCTTCGTAACGTCGCCGAATGGCGGCGGCTCGTGGCGGACAAACTCAATTGATACGGTGACATGGGATGTTGCAAGCACGAATCTTCCGCCGGTCAATTGCGCGAATGTCAACATACTTCTTTCGACGGACGGCGGGGGAAGTTTTGCCACAACATTGGTCTCGAACACTCCGAATGATGGCGCAGAGACGATTACGGTTCCGGACATTCTCACCGAATCTGCCCGCATCAAAATCGAAGCAGTGGGCAATATTTTCTTCGACATCTCGAATGCGGACTTTGCGCTTGCGCGAGTGGCGTCGCCGGTGTTGGTTGCTCCGGCGAACAATGCGACGAATGTGCCAACCGCGCTCACCGTTCGCTGGCGAGGAGTTCCCACGTCGGCAGCGTACCACATTCAGCTCGCGCGAGACATTTCGTTCACCTCTCCAGTTGTTAACGATTCGACACTGACTGACACAACGCGGGCGATCACGGGACTCATAAACAACGTGCAATACTTTTGGCGAGCAAAGGCGCGGAACAATTTGGGCGAGTCAAGCGGCTGGTCCGAGACGCGGAATTTCAGAACTATTATCGCGCCGCCGAGAGCACCAACACTTTCATCTCCGGCAAACAACGCGGTAAACGTTCCGCCTTCGCTCACATTCCAGTGGAATCCAGTAATCTTCGCGACGGGCTATCGGCTCGAAGTGGGACGGGATTCATTGTTTGCCCTGATCGTCATTGACGATTCGACAGTCACAACAATTCAGCGGAATGCTTCGCTTGCTCCCGCCACGTCGTATTACTGGCGGGTTCGTGCAAGAAACGCCGGCGGTTCGAGCGATGCGTCAACAGTGTGGAGCTTTGCAACGCAGCAGATACCGGCGCAGGTCGTTCTGGTCTCGCCGCCGAACGATACAGTCATCAGCGAGAACCGCGCCGTGTTTGTTTGGCGAAGAGTTGCTGAAGGCGAGCGTTATTGGTTTGAGCTGTCGCCGGATTCGATTTTTTCATCGGGCATTATTGATTCGACACTTGTTGACACAACTCGCATCGTGTTCCCTCTCATCAGCAGCAATCGCGTTTGGTGGAGAGTCCGCGCCGGAAATCTCGCGGGCTGGGGGCCCTTCAGCGAAACGAGGAGATTTGAGCAAGTGATTGTAGCCGTGAACGAGTTATTCGAACTGCCGAAAGAGCTTGTTGTATCGCGCAATTATCCCAATCCCTTCAACCCTTCAACCACCATCACCATTAGTCTGCCAACGCAAACCGACTTCACGCTGACGATCTATGATGTTCTCGGAAAAGAAGTGAAGACGTTCATCTACGAAAAAGCGGCGGCGGGAACGCACGATGTCGTGTGGGATGGAACGAATGAGGGCGGAGAACATGTTGCGAGTGGCGTATATCTTTATCGCTTTCGTTCAGGCGGCTATGTCGCAGTGAACAAACTGATGCTTGCCCGCTGAGGGAACGATAGTAACATCTGTGTCAACACTCCTCTGGCTCGTTGCAATTGTTCTTATCGTCATCGGCATCGTCGGCACGGTGGTGCCGGCAATTCCGGGCGTGCTCGCGGTTTTCGCCGGACTTCTTTGCGCGGCATGGGCGGACAACTTCAACGAAGTAGGCTGGATTACGCTGACGATGCTCGGTGTGCTCTCGCTCTCATCGCTCGCGATTGATTTCTACACGACGAGCCTCGGCGCGAAGAAAGTCGGTGCGAGCAAGCTTGCGGTTTTTGGCGCCGTGCTCGGAACGCTTATCGGCATTTTCTTCGGATTCGCCGGCTTGTTCGTCGGTCCGTTTGTCGGAGCGTTTCTTGGCGAGTACGTCATGCGAAAAGATTTGAAGCAGTCGGCGAAGGTGGGCGCTGGAACGTGGCTTGGCGTCGCCATCGGTATGGCAGCGAAAGTCGCATTGGTGTTTACGATGATCGGGATTTTTGTGCTTGCATATTTGTTGTAACTATGACGTGCGAATTTTGTGGTGGACAAACGCAAAAAAAGAAAAGTGAAGCGTCAGCATTGGCTTCATGGCAAACTTTACATTGTTGAAAACGTTGATGCAGAAGTCTGCACGCAATGTGGTGAAAGATATTTCCATGCGAAGGCGCTTGATGACTTGGACAAACTTCTTCTCTCGTCCCATGAAGTCCGCGAAAAATTGGAGGTTGAGGTTGTCAGTCTTTAACTTCACTCGCTTCTGGAATCAGTGAAGGGCGACTGGTTGTTGTAGCCTGACATACTCAACATGGATTGGCTCGTCTTCTCCTCTGCATCAACCTATTCGTCATTGTTGAAACCCATTCATTCAACAAACACCCAGAAAAAACTGTACAACAATCGACGGGAGCTGATAAAACAACAACGCCCCTCGTTGGAGGGGCGTTGACGATAAGTCGTTACTCGCAACAGCAAGGCGGGCATGCAGATTTATCGCATGCCGCTTGTTCCGTTTTGCTGTTTGATGTTTGTGTGGCGAATACTGCCGCCGCCGCAAACAACAATGTTGCGAGTGAAAGAGCCATTGTCTTTTTCATTGGTTTCCTTTTTGGTTATTGAATGATGTGAACGATCTATTTCTTAAACGGTTCATGCATTCGGCGGATGCCAATGCTCGCGAGTGGTCTTAAGAGGATGACCGACGGATGGTGCCAAAAATTCTTGCGGCGAAGGGAAGAGTCGTGTCGCAACATCGGGAAGCGGCGAGAAGAAGCAGACACAATTTTGCACGCAACACGGTATTAAACATTGTTGCGCCGCCGCGTTGCATTGTTGACGAGAGAGCGTTGATGCCGAAGTTCTTTCGCACGACGAAGCACAAGAAGCGTCTTGATGCGCGTGCATCACACTTTCCACGACGGGAGCGGCTTCACAAAAAATGACGATTGCGGAAAGTATGGCGGCGACTGTTTTCATAGGGTTCTGATTTTCTTAACTTGTATTCAGAAGAAAGAGTTCCAGTTAAGAAAAAAGCAATTCACAATATCCCCACACTCATCAAAAGGACAAATCATGAAACGCAACGCAACCGCAGTATGGAACGGCTCGGGCAAAGAGGGCAACGGAGTCGTCACGACTCAAAGCGGATTTCTCAAAAACCAAGCGTACACGTACGCGTCACGCTTTGAGAACGCCGTCGGCACAAACCCAGAAGAGTTAGTCGCGGCGGCGCATGCGGGCTGCTATGCGATGAAACTCAGTTTCATTCTCGGCGCGGCGGGCTTTACGCCAGACTCACTCACTGTGACATGTACGGTCAATCTCGACCAAGGTGCAATCATTGAGAGCCATCTTGAGTTGAACGCCAAAGTGCCGGGCATCTCCGCCGAAAAATTTACCGAGTGTGCCGACGAAGCGAAGCTGAGCTGCCCGATTTCGAAGTCGCTGACTGCAAAGATTACGTTGGACGCGAAGCTCGTGTAGGGAAAGAGGTTCAGGGTTCAAGGTTCAAGTTCACACGTTCTCCTGAACCCTGAACCTTGAACCTTGAACCCATGTGCAAACAACCACTACGATACTCAAAAGAAGGACCCATTTGGAAAAGATAAGCCTCCTCGAAAAGTTTAACCTCTTCTCCGAGCATTGGCAACCAAAAATCATCGCCGAGCTGAACGGACAAGCGGTGAAGCTCGTAAAAATGAAAGGCGAATTCATTTGGCATCACCACGACCACGAAGACGAATTATTCTATGTCGTGAAGGGAAGGCTGACGATGAGGCTCCGCGAGCGTGACGTTGTGTTGAACGAGGGCGAGATGTTCGTCGTGCCGCGAGGTGTTCAACACAAACCTGTTGCCGACGAGGAAGTGTGGCTGATGTTGATCGAGCCGACGGAAACGCTGAACACGGGAAATCTTCAGAACGAAAGAACTGTGAAAACGCTCGACAGAATATAGCAATGAACCTGGGGGCTAAGCGATTGATTCTTATCGGCGGCACCGAAGCATCGCTTGTTGCTGAGTTGCAAAGCAGGAAGAGACTTGCTGAAGTGTTGGGCGTTGCTGTTCCTGCGAATTGGCCCCCGCCGTTGTACGACCAGCCTGCAATCGAGTACACGCTCAAGTATCTGAAAGAAAATCCTGATGCCACGGATTGGATTTTCTGGTACATCGTTTTGCGCGAGCCGAGCCCGGTTGCGATTGGCATTACGGGATTCAAAGGCAAGCCGTCGAATGATGGAACTGTGGAAGTTGGATATTCTGTCTGCGAACAGTTTCAGAAAAATGGTTACGCGTCGGAAGCAGTTGCCGCGCTCGTAAAGGTGGCGTTCGGTCATGATGAAGTGAAAAGTGTAATTGGCGAAACTCTGCCCGAGCTTGCACCTTCGATTCGCGTGATGGAGAAGAATGGATTGAAGTTCCTCGGCAACGGTTCTGAAGACGGAGTGATTCGGTACGAACTGAAACGTGAGGACTATGAAAAAGTCCCCTCTCCGTAGGAGTCCTTTGGACTGTGTGAGAGCTTCTGCGTGAGCGAGAGGGGATTTAGGTCTACGACCTCTTAGGTCTACGACCTCGTAGAGGGGTGTGTCGTTCTGAAACGAAAATGTTATAGATTCGTGAGTCTTCTTTGCGAGGTTTCTTCGTATAGTATGCAGAACTTAAATCGAAGAAAAGGAGATGGTTGTATGAAACTACAAATGACTTTGGTTGCTCTCTCGCTGTTTACAATTGCGGCAGCGCTGAACGCAACGGAACCAAAACTCAAGTTATTCTCTGCGGAGAAGAAAGGATATGTTATGGCGGACAAAGTTGTGAAGAGCGACGACGACTGGAAGAAACAACTCACGCCGCTGCAGTTCGACGTCACGCGCAAAAAGGGGACCGAGCGCGCATTCACGGGCGAGTATTGGGACAATCACGAGAAGGGCGTGTACAAATGCATCGGTTGCGGAACGGATTTATTTTTGTCAGAGACGAAGTATGAATCGGGCACAGGCTGGCCCAGTTTCTACCAGCCGATTGCGAAAGAGAACGTGAAGGAAGAAAGCGACCGCAGCTTGTTCATAACGCGCTCGGAAGTTCTCTGCGCCCGTTGCGACGCGCACCTCGGTCATGTGTTCGATGATGGACCGAAACCGACGGGTCTGCGGTACTGCATGAACTCAGCCTCTCTAAAATTCGAGAAAGCGAAGTAAGACGAAGCACCCAGAACATTATCCAACGCCCCCAGCGAAAAGCTGCGTGGCGTTTTTGTTTTTGATAGTCACGGTAGAAATCCGCGTGCGACGCGGTTACGTATTCTTGAATAGACGGTCATTCGACCTACGATCGTTTTTCAATCCACCGATTTCACAACAACTAAAGGGAATAGCCATGAAGAGTACACTCTTTGTCGTAACGCTCCTCTTCCTGTTGACGGCAACGGGTTTTGCGCAGAAAGGAAACAAAGCGATGATGCTCGCAAATCGCTTTTTCAACGAGGTCGCTTCCAAGCAGGATGTGCTGTTGGAAGAAATTCTCCATCCGAAGTTTCGTTCGCATCAGTTCCCTGCGCCGCCTGGTTCGGACAAGGCAGGCTTCATTGCGGGAATGAAAGGTTTGTTGAGCGCTTTTCCCGACATCAAGATTACCGTTCATCAGCAGTATGCGAAAGGGGATAAAGTGTTTACGTACGCTGAATGGACCGCGACGCACACAGGCACGTTTCAAGGAGTCGCGCCGACGAACAAACAAGTGAAGGTGGAGTTCATGGATATTTGGCGCGAAGAGGGAGGAAAGATTCGCGAGAATTGGGTGGTGATGGATATTATGGGTTTGATGATTCAGCTTGGCGCTGTTCCGCCGCCCGGCGGGAAATAATTACCGCACAAAGTTCTCGCATTTTCCCCAGCCTCTTCGTATTATGCGAGGAGGCTTTCTTTTTTCCGATGGACATCACACTCAAACTTATCAACGACATCGCGTTGCCGGAAGTTGTTGCGCGCGGGCGTACGAGTTTCCATGACGGGCGCGTCCGGTTGGAAACGGTGAGCGACAATTTCGTACGTGCACGCGTCGATGGTTCCAGCGCGTACACCGTCGAATTGCATCAGGTCTACGACCTCGTAGAGGAGAATTCACACCTCGACGCGACGTGCGATTGTCCATTCCAATTTGAGGGGAAGTGCAAGCACATTGTTGCCGCAATGTTTGCGACACTCTACAACGCGGCGCAAGTAAACGTCTCCGCACCATCGCGTCGAGCGGAAGAGGCGATGCGCGAATTGGGTTGGGTGGATGAC
Organism: Ignavibacteriota bacterium; assembly: GCA_031394795.1. GTDB lineage: Bacteria > Bacteroidota > Ignavibacteria > UBA10030 > UBA6906 > CAADGV01. Next base: position 7,133 of record JANNUB010000173.1, read on the forward strand.
GTCAAAAAACTTCTTCTCCCTTCTGAGACGATGTCCGCGGCAACCAATGAAACTCTTTGGCGGATTGCATACAGCCTGAAAATTTCCGACAAGCCCCAAGGGGGCTCGCCCCAATGGGGTTCGCCCCAATGGGGCAGGCCCGCCTACGTCCCGACAGGGGTCGGGACTTCGGTCAACGACTCGACTCTTCGAGCGGGCGGGCGCCGCTCTCTTTCCCCCGTAAAAATCCGCATGACGAAAGATGGCGGCGACAGCCAAGCGATGCCGTTGAAGAATTACGACGTTCTCACCGACCCGCATTTTGATTTCGTTGACCGGGTTCTTCTCGAACGCATCGCGACCGAATTTCACACTGTCATTCCCGACCAATCTCAAAGTGCAGCCGCAGAGATTGAAGACGACGAAAACTCATGGGCGAGCAGCGACCGCTTGATGGGCGACCTGCTTCACTTGCTTGTCAACAAAGAACTGTATCTCGCGCATCAAAACAATCTCACGTTCCGGCGCTTGCACGTTAGCGGGGAGCCTGCGCGTTTGAGCGTCGGTGTGAGCGAGAATCCGGACGGCGGCGTTTCGCTTCAGCCGCAGTTAGAATGGCAAGGCGATGTGTTTGCGCTTCCCATTGACACGACGCTGCTTGCCGTTGACAGGCTCTGGATTTTGTTCGATAACAATATCGTGCGCCTGACGAATGTTCCCGCCGGCGATTTCTTCATTCTCCATACGCTCAACAAAGAAGTTGTCGTGCCGTCGAGCGACCGGGCGGAATTCATGGAGGAAGTCTTGCCGCGGCTCGTGAAGCGGTACAGAGTCCGTGCGAATCTTTCCGAAATAAAGACGATAGATGCGGCGCCGAAAGCGCGCGTGTATCTCGGCGAGCTGAATGACAAGCTCAGCGTCGAGCTGCGCTTTCTGTACGATGATGTTGAAGTGGATGAATTAGTTGCGGCAGCAAGTGAGAAGGAAGAAATCACTCCGAAGAACGGAAG
>JANNUB010000417.1:0-5618 GCA_031394795.1 Ignavibacteriota bacterium
AATTATCCAAACCCCTTCAACCCGACAACGACGATTCGTTTTTCTCTTCCGAAGGCGGCGAGAGTCAATCTCAAAGTGTTCGACGCGCTGGGACAAGAAGTGGCGACGCTCGTCAACGAGCAACGGCCTGCCGGTGTGTACAACCAAGAGTTTACCGCACCGTCGCTCGCAAGCGGCGTTTATTTCTATCGGTTGCAAGCCGGCGAGTTTTCGGATGTGAAGAAGTTGATAGTGCTGAAGTAAAAGGCTCCATTTCTCTTTCAGCACTCCTCGCAACGCCTCCCACCCGAAAGGAGGCGTTGTTGTTTTCACGATCCTCACTATGTTGTTTCAGCCATTCAAACGATGAAAGGAGAAAAGAGTGGAGATATCGAAACGGGTTGCTCTCGTTGCCCATGACAATTGTAAGGCGGACCTCGTTGAGTGGGTGGAATGGAATTGGGAATCGCTGTTGGAGCACCAGCTTGTTTGTACGGGAACCACGGGGCGGCTCGTTGAAGAAGCGCTCGCTCGCAAACTCGACAGAGGAAGAACGCCGCGCTACGCGGTCAAGAGGCTGCGGTCGGGACCATTGGGAGGCGATCAGCAACTTGGTGCGTTGATTGCCGAGGGCGGAATTGATGTGTTGATCTTCTTCTGGGACCCCATGCAGCCGCACCCGCATGATGTGGACGTGAAAGCGCTGTTGCGCATCTCCGTGCTCTACAATATTCCAACTGCTTGTAATCGGGCGACTGCCGATTTCTTGGTCTCGTCCCATCTTATGCGCGAGCAATATGCGCCGAAAGTCACTGACTATATTACTTACGTCGAACGAACCCTATGAACATTGGAGATGCAAAAATGGAACGCTGGGAATTCTGTTACGCGGATTTTGTCCGGCACACGCTCGTGGAAATGACGCCCGACGGCGTGCGCGAAACGCGCATCAAGCGCAACAAATCGCTCGACGATGATTCAAAGGATCATGCTACTGCGCGCTTGGTGACACGACTCGGTTTGGATGGCTGGGAGTTGACAAACGGTTCGTGGAACGTTGGCCCGATTCTCTTTTTCAAGCGGCGCGTTGCGGATTGGAACGCGGAACGCGGAGAAGTATGAAGTGCAAAGCATTGGTTTGACGCTAACGAATTAGTGAGTGGAGTGAGAGATATGCGAGTCTAAAGCAGAGAGATTCTTCACTCGTTCGCCTACGGCGGACTCGTTCAGAATTTAAAAGAAAGGGCGGTGTTGACGCACCGCCCGTTTTGCAAACTGAGAACTTGGTGATCTCTGCAAGGAGGTTGCCTTGCTGTTTGCAATAGTACGGTAACAAATGCCGGGCAAAAAAGCAATGATGCCCCATCACAAATCTTCTCTCTTCATAGAAATTTAACACACGCCCCATTCCCTCCTCCATCGCATCGCTAACTCGTTTGTACTGAATACTGTGGATAACTTGTTTACCGGAAAAATTTACAAAGACTTTAAGCAATATTGCGTGGGATTTTATTTTCACGTAACAGGCGCTGGCTATATTGGGAGCTATGAGAGAATATCTCTCGACATATTCATCCATGATGGATGACATCCGTTCCGGCTGACACCCGGACGACCACAGCAGTGTTGACGCACTGCTTCACCACAACAACAAACTAAACTGAGAACTTGGTGATCATCTGAAGGAGTGTTGCTTTGCTGTTTTTTTTCGGCAAGGCATTGCGGAGAAAGTAGTTCCTAAGTAGGGTGGCGAAATCTCCGCACACTTCTCCTGGTGACCCGAACGAGACAGAAAGGAGGTGCTACAGCCAACCGGGCGAGGATTTGTACGGGGGGAACCGGGGCGAAAAACAAAGACCGCTTGTCAACTCATCGTTACAACATTCACAACACACATAGGAATCACACTCATGAAACAAAATCTTCTCACGCTGGTTGCTGCTACGTCTTTGTGCTTTTCAATTGCACAGGCGCAGCGACCGACGCAAATTCTGGGACCGGGCTTGAATTCAGGGCGCACGATTTACGTCCAGAATTTCAACCGGACTCTGGTGAACGACACAACATACATCTTGACGGGTCTCTACTCGGTGGATTCAACTCGAACGCTGACCATCGAGGCTGGAACCGTTATCAAAGGAGACACTGCCTCGACGCTAATCATCAAACGCGGGGCGCAGATCTTCGCAAACGGCACAGCGCCATCGCCAATCGTATTCACGAGCAACAAGCCGGCAGGATCGCGCAACGGCGGCGACTGGGGCGGCATCGTGATTCTTGGCGCAGCGCCTGCTAATCAGGCAAATCCTTCGATTGAAGGTGGAATCCTGCCGGGAAGTTACGGCGGCGGGGCAGCCGGCGCGGGCAATCCAAACGACAATAGCGGAATCCTCCGTTATGTCCGCATCGAGTACCCCGGCTATCGCTTCCAAATAAACAATGAAGTCAACGGGTTGACGATGGGCGGAGTCGGTCGCGGAACAACCATCGAATACGTTCAGGTCAGCTATTCATTTGACGACGGGTTCGAATGGTTCGGCGGTACTGTTGATGCGCGCTACCTCGTATGTCTCGGCGGCATCGACGATGAGTTCGATACCGATTTCGGCTACCAAGGCAGAGTGCAGTTTGCATTCGGCTTGAAAGATCCGAACGTGTACGAATTTCAGGGTGGCCAGACGAATGGCTTCGAGAGCGACAACGAAGGAACCGCATCCTACAAAGAACCGCGAACACTTCCACGTTTCTCGAACATTTCGATCATTGGTCCACGCCGTGCAGATGCAGTGACACTTCCCGTTGGACATCGGTTCGAGTACAATGCGGTCGTTCGTAAAGGAAGCCAGATGAGCCTCTACAATTCCATCGTCATGGGATTCCCGGGCGGCTACTCGCTGCGCGATCTTCAATCGAAAACTTCTGCGCAGGGCGACACCCTACAGGTTCGTAACGTTAGCCTTCAAGCTTCCGGAGAAGGCGCATTGCTGCCCGTACACAACAGCGGAACCGACCCTTCAGGGTTTGTCACATTGACGTGGTTCAACACAGCGGCATACAACAATCTCGGTGGTTCAGCGACGCGCAATCCGAGCGCCATCGGTCTTGTAGATATGAGCAATTTGAACAGCCCCGATCCGCGCCCGGCAGCAGGCTCCGAGCCTGCGACTGCTGGCGTTGAGTTCACGAACTTGAACGCGCTGGCGGGCGGATATTTCACCCCAACATCATATCGCGGAGCGTTCGATCCTGCACAACCGCTCAGTTCGCAATGGATCGCTGGATGGACGCAATTCAGTCCGCAGACATACAACCCCGAGCAAAGCTCGATCACGACGGCGATGGGAATTCCCTGGAATATGGTTGCCGTTCCTGTTCTTCCGAGCACGTTCGATGCGGACATTCTGTTCCCCGGCAAAAACGGTTTGATGTTTGCCTTCAACAACGCGACCGGCAGCTATGTCGCCTCTCCGACATTGGCAAATGGTCTGGGCTACTGGGCGAACTATTCAACCGCGCAGAATAACACAATCACCGGCTCGTCAATTTCCGGCGTCACCATCAACGCTGCGCAAGCGGGGTGGGTGATGTTCGGTTCGGTGACGAATACCGTGAATGCTTCTGCATTGGTGACTGTCCCCGCGGGTGCAATTACTAACGGACCGTTCCGTTTCAATGCGGCAGCGCAATCATACTCTCTTGTAACAACCCTAACTCCCGGCGACGCACACTGGGTGTTCGTCAACGGACCATGCACCATCACGATTCCATAATTCACACTAAACGAACAAGGAACTTTCAATGAAAAACAAAATCCTAAACCTCGCTGCGAGTTTAGCGATGCTGGCGCTCTTGAGCCAGGCGGCGCTCTCGCAAGCGGTACAATTCGGCGCTGACCTCGCGCTTGCCATCGGTATAGCACGCGATACAATCACTGTCGGCGTCAGCGGCGATGGACCCGGCGGAGCAATCAACGATAACACGTATGGACTCGATCCCGCTGGCGCGATCTTCGGACCCTTCGGGCGCTATGGCGAAAATCTTGCGCCTCCCGGAGACCCGGATGGCAACCGCGTGCGCGTCGTTGATATTCCAGGCCGAACAGCTATTGGACCGGGCATGTTTCGCTACGATTATCGCGGCTTCACAAGTTCAACCCAGATTGACACGTTCGCTGCGCGTATTGATGGGCTTCGCGTTGAGACGGAGGGCTTGACGGTATCGTGGGCCAACGATCTCAGCACCCGCGGCACTTCGTGGATTCTCTATTCACGCGCTGGCGCGACGCTGACGCAAGTCGCGAACATGCTCACATCAACGTCGCACACATTTGCTGCGACTGGCGGCAATATTCAATTCGTCGTCATCAAAACCGGTGTTGTGGTTCAGAATCCTGGTCCGACATTCGTTCTCTCGCCAACATCGCTCGCATTCGGTAACGTCTCGGTTGGCGGCAGCGCTTCGCAAACAGTTTCGGTCAACAACAGCGGCAGCACAAATGCGTTGAGCATAACGGGAGCGACACTGCCGGCAGGATACAGCATCGCGCCATCCGCGTTTCCAATTAGCGTCGCGGCTGGTGCGACACAAAACTTTACCGTAACATTTGCTCCGACATCCGCTGGGGATTTCTCGGGCAACATCGCCTTTGCACACAACGCCCCGACCTCTCCAACAAACCTTGCTGTCTCGGGTACCGGTGTTCAAGTTGTTCCCGTCTCGTTCGTCCTCTCGCCGACCTCGTTGAATTTCGGCAGCGTTCCGAACGGCGGCAGCGCTTCACTGCCGGTAACCGTGAGCAACGGCGGCACGACGACAAGTCTCGTCATCAGCAGTGCGACACTTCCGGCGATGTACAGCGTGTCGCCTGCGTTGCCGGTGACGATCGCGCCCGGCACTTCGCAGGTGTTCACAGTAACGTACGCCCCGACTGTTGCGGGAACGCACTCAGGAAATATCGCGTTCACACACAACGCACCGGGATCGCCATCGAACCTCGCTGTCACTGGCGTTGGAACGGCGCAGGGCGGAACGCTCCAATTTGCAGCGGCTTCACGCCAGCGTCTGGACCATTCATACAATCATGCGGACAGCCTTCAATTGGTGTATGGTGGTTCGCCGCTCAAGGCAATTCAGTATTGGGTTGTGTTGAAGGGGCTCCTTAGAGTTCGTTCAGTGGAGCGCGGCGCTTCGATTGCAGATTCATCGCGGTACGGATTTGCATACAATCTTGTTCGCGGACCGTTGGCTGCGGATAGTTCAAGCAACGATACAATCAAGACTGTCATCTATGGCGTTGGCAACAACACGCTGCCATCGGGCACGAACGCGAACATGATGAAATTCGCGTACGACGTTGCAAACATCACCGACAGTGTGCGCACGACCTCGATTGATTTGATTCGTGTATTCAGCAGTTTGTCAGATGGCACGCCAGCGGGAGTGACCAGTGGCGGACCTCAACAAATCACGATTCTCAATAAAACGTACGCGTTCCGTGGCGACGTCAACGGCGACGACCGTATTGATATTCTCGATCTGCTGCTCATCGTTGACCATATCATTGAACGACAGCTGCTCACCGGGCGCTCCTTTACACGCGCCGATGTCTATCAATGGCCGAACGGCGACGGCGTCGTGAA
>JANNUB010000419.1:0-16316 GCA_031394795.1 Ignavibacteriota bacterium
AAGTTGAGGCTTCGGGGCATAAGATATTTACGTACGTGTTTCCTCGGGAGGACAATGATTTGAGCAAAGGTCTGACAGGCGGAGCGGCGCCGCCAAGATTTTCCACAGGGTACGGCGCGTTGCAAAATCGTCCGACGCTCCTGATTGAAACTCACATGCTGAAGCCGTATAGGACGCGAGTTGATGCAACATATCATTTACTGAAGGCGACATTCGAGTGTATCAACAACAACCCGAAGGCGCTGCGGCGTGCGGTGCGCGCCGCCGATGAAGCAACAATCCAAATCGGTACATCGTTCGGCGAGAAAAAGACTCTACCCCTCACGCTCGGACTTTCCGACAAGAGTCAAATGCGGAAATTCCTCGGCGTCAAATCTCGATTGGAGCAAAGCGCAATCTCCGGTGGGCAGCGAAGAATCTATACCAGCGAGCCTCTTGAGATGACGGTTCCTTTTTTTGATGACATCGTGGTTTCGGATTCGGTTTCGATTCCGCTCGCGTATCTTGTTCCGCAGGAATGGGAGTTTGTTGAAGACATTTTGCGTGCTCACGGAGTTAGAGTGGAGCGGCTTGAGAAAACCGTCTCGCTTGAGGTCGAGTCATACACGTTTGCCGATGTGAAGTTCCGCGAACGTCCGTATGAAGGGAGGCAAGGAATCACGTCGCTTAAGGCTGAAACGATAAAAGAGCAACGAACATATCCACAAGGAACGTTGCTTGTGCGAACAAATCAACGAGCGGCGAAGGTTGCAATGCACTTGCTCGAGCCGAAAGGTCCGGATTCATTTGTCGCGTGGGGATTCTTCAACGCAATCTTCGAGCAGAAAGAGTATGCGGAGTCGTATGTGATGGAAGAAGTTGGAGCGAAAATGCTTGAGGAAGATTTTTCTCTGAAAAAAGAATTTGAAGCTAGAGTAAAATCCGATTCCACCTTTGCCAAGAGTCCCGATGCACGGCTCAATTGGCTGTATCTGCGATCGAAGTGGACGGATCCGTGGTTGAACAAGTATCCGGTTGGAAGAGTGACATCATCCGACGCGCTTGGAAGTCTGAAATAACAAATGCTTGAAACGCAATTTTGTCTCTTTGAAGGAAAAGTCGCTATATTCATGTGAGAGTAATTGCTTATGGAGGCCAAGAAATGTTACCCACATACAAAGCTGTCCTCAGAGGGAACGAGTTGGAATGGGTTGATGACAAACCCGAAAGCGGAAACGGCAATGGTTCGCTTCGAGTGCAAGTGACAGTGTTGGATGAGCCTTCTGAAGTTGTGGCGAAGGAACCAAATGGAAAGGAGCTTGCAGCGATTCTTGAGGAGTTGGCGAGGAGAGACACATTCAAAGGAATTCCTGATCCGGTTGCGTGGCAGCGCGAGAACCGCAAAGACCGACCAATGCCTTGGGATGAGGAGTGAAACTGTTCGATAGCAACATACTCATATACGCTGCGAAGCCAAGGTACGACAAACTTAGGCATATGATTGCTACAGAGCCGTTTCTCGTGTCGTCAATAAGCAAAGTTGAGGTTTTCGGTTATCAGGGATTGGATGAGGATGAGAGTAGACTCTTATCACGTTGGTTCAGTAAGGCAAAAGTCCATCCGATCACCGATCGGGTATTACACAGGGCAATTGAATTACGTCAACGACGAAAGGTAGGTGTTGTTGATGCAATCATTGCAGGAACAGCCCTGCTCCTTGAAGCTGAACTGGTGACTCGCAACACGGAAGATTTTGATTGGATAAGCGGGCTTAAGCTTTCGAACCCGTTCGATGATGAGACGAAGAGTTAGTCTTCGGCGCGCTGCGGCTTCAAATGCGCCGGCAAGTCGAGCAACTCATAATAAATCCCTTCAATCCTCGCAGTCTGTTTTCGCCGATCAAAAAAATCTTCCACTCTCTTCCGTCCAGCCCCCCCCATTTTCTCGCGAAGCTCCGCGTTCTCCCCAAGCTTCTCAATCGCGTTTGCCAGTTGTTTTGCATCGCGGGGATTGATGTAGATCCCGGTCACGCCGTCCACAACAATATCCAGCACGCCGTCGCAATTCGTAGAAACGACCGGTCGTTCCATCGCCATCGCCTCAAGCAGCGCAACACCAAATGCTTCCGCGTGCGACGGGAAAGCAAAAATATCGAATGCCGCCATCAGGTCCGGAATATCCTTGCGATAGCCCGTGAAGTGTACGACGGCATCGAGCTTCAGCGCTTTACACATCGAGCGGATGCGCTGCTCGTACGCTTGCTCGCCACGGCTTGCCTCGCCGACGATGACGAAGTGTATGTTGTTGTATTTCGTGTTGAGCTGTGACGCCGCCTCGAGAAACTCCTCGTGACCCTTGCCCGGAGAAAACCTCCCAACGAACCCGACGACCAGCGTAGCATCGTTGAATCTGAACTCGCGGCGTACGCGCTCGCGGCTCGAGCGTGCAAGAGAGAACGTTTCGCTATCCACAGCGTCATGCAGCGTCATCACGCGTTCCATGGAGATAGGCGTCGTGTCCAACACGTTCTTGTGAATGACGTCGGAGATTGCGAGAACCCTGCTCACGTGCGCGTAGGTAAAACGATGGAAGAAATCTTTTTTCCGGACGTACGAGCCTACGCGCTTGCTGAGAATGATGGGGCACGTCTCGCGGGAAAGGAGTTTCGCGGGCACGAGCGTTGCAAGATCTTTGGAATGCTGGCAATGAACAATGTCGACGCCCTCGCGGCGAATATGGCGCGCCAGCGTTACTGCCGCAAGAGGATGTACGTAGCCCGACACACGCAACGGGAGAACGCTGATGCCGAGCGACCGCGCCTCTTCTTCGAGTCTGCTCCCCCGCATACACGCGAGCCAGACCCTGTGTGTCCGATGGTGCAGTTGTTTCGTCACTTCCAACGCCTGCAGCTCCAACCCACCCCACGAAAGCGAAAAACATGTTTGAAGAATGTTGAGCGGCTGGTGAATCATGGTGTGTCATCAAAGTACGGAAAACCGCGGCAATGAACAACCGTTTGCGTTTTGCGCAAACGTTTTCTATGATACGTTATGAATTATCTTTCGTTACTCTCACGGCAAATAGGTATCGAATCGCTATCATGAAAATCACGATCTACCAAAAGCCGACGTGTACTGCGTGTCGGCAGACATCCGCAATCCTCAAAGAAGCGGGTGTTGATTTTGAAACCGTCAACTATTACGTCGAGCCGATTCCGAAAAAGAAGCTGAAGGAACTGCTTGCAAAAATGAACATGCCGGCGCGCGGGCTTCTCCGAACGAAAGAACCAATCTACAAAGAACTAAAGCTTGCGGAGAGTAAGATATCGGAGGACGAGTTGATTGACTTGATGGTGAAGCATCCCGATTTGATTCAGCGCCCCATTGTCGAGAAGGGGAACAAGGCAATTCTCGCACGGCCCGCGGAGAGAATCAGAGAAATTCTATAGATGCTTCACAGCGTCTTGCCCTCGAACGTTTCGTTGCAAACTGCAATTATTGCCATCCGATTCATTTTTCAATCAGTTCCAACGGCGCTGTCGCTTTGATCGGTTCATCGCCTTGCATAATGCAACGATGAGGCTCTTCACTTCCTCGCAACAATTCATTTCGATTGAATGTGTCATTGGCACCTTCTTTGAACTCTGTTTGAGTGAGGTTGTTCAACATGCACTCACATCCACGGAGTCGCGCCATGAAGAGTTTTGTTCCTCATCCAATCATCAGCGTTGCTACGTTTCCGCTCCGCTCGTTCGAGGCTGAACGGCAGTTTCAAAAACATACACTGAGCGCTCTCATAATGGCGACAGCGCTCTGTGCAATGGCGATTGGGATTTACCTTTTCGTTCCTGAGCGCAACAAAGTTCTTGAGCGTCCCGCGATTCCTTTTTATCCGTTGCCACCGCCTTTCTTTTCGGATCCATTTCCATCTCAACTTCCTGTTGGCCGGTCTCCATCGAACGTGAAGTCAGGAATTCCCATTCCCGTTCCGATTGTCGAAGCGGAGGATCAAAATGATTTCGCTGCGCCAAAGGATCTAGGTTCGAGCGGTTCCGTCGGTGGAGATGGAATCGGTGAAGGAGATGATAAGCGCGTTGGCGGCGAGCCAGGCAGGGAAATATTTACGATTGAGGAAGAAGCGCCGATGGAGTTGCATCTCGTCGAGCGCGAGCCGGTGCTGGTCAGACGCGTGACGCCGAAATATCCCGAGCTTCTGCAGCGAGCCGAGATTGAGGGAAAAGTTGTCGTGAGGTTGTGGGTTGACAAAGAAGGGAAGGTACGTGAAGCGCACGTCCAGCATAGTACGAACGAAATGTTCAACGACGCGGCAATCGAAGCGGCGAAGCAGTTTCTTTTCACGCCCGCGTATATGAATGCCGGACCTGTTTCGGTGTGGGTGAGCGTGCCGTTTACCTTTCGGTTGCACTGAGCATTAACAGGAAACATAGGAGAAACAAAAATGATAAAATTCTGCTCGTTAGTTTTTTCCCTCGCACTTATTGCAGGTTGTGGCACGAAAGAGATTGAACCGCCCGTTTCTGCTCATGCTTTGATGTTTTCAGAGAGCCGACCGAGCGGGGAGCAATCTGTTGCGCAAGATGCAAGTTACTTGAAGGCGCCCATCGAATCTCGATCACGAATGGTGATCAAATCTGCCGACGTGTTCATCGAAGTTGCCGATCTTGCAGAGGCGATGAGGCATGTTCAGAGAATTACGGAACAGTACAGCGGGTTTGTGGTGGCATCCTCTTCCCGCGATGAAAATCAGAAAGCGGGAACCCTCTCCCTCCGCATTCCTTCGGCAAAATTCGATGAGGCGCTTCAGAAGATTCGGGCGCTCGCATCGAGAGTCGAGAACGAAAACATCCGCGGCAACGACGTTACCGAAGAATTCTACGATGTTGCAGCGCGGCTTCTGAATAAAGAGAAAGCCGAGAAACGGCTGCAAGAAATTCTCAAAGCCGCGAAGAACGTGCGTGAGATTCTTGAAGTAGAGCAGTCGCTGACGAATACGCGCGAAGAGATCGAGCGGCTGACGGCGCGGAAACGTTATCTCGCAGATCAAGTTGCACTCTGCACTATCAACGTCAACGCGCACGAACCCTACCCGATCGTGATCGCGGGGAAGGATGGCTTTTGGGCGAAAATCGTTCGCGGGTTCCATCGCGGCGTTGAGGGGTTCGGCGATACGATGAGTGCGATTGTTTCGTTCTTCATTGGGGGCATCCCAGTGTTCGTCATGATCGCCGCTCTGTTGGGAATAGGATACAAACTCTACAAGCGACGCAAGATCGGGGCTACACTCGGCGAAGGATGATTTTGAGTTCTGATCGAGGGAGAGCGAATGCCGAAGGCATCGAGTCTGTGTAAAAAGTACGCCAACCCGTAGAGCGATTCTCCAGGATCGCTCATTCCGTCCGCAAGAGCGACACTGGAGTGTCGTTCTACAAAGTTTTTACACAGACTCCATCCCTTCGGGAGAATCTCGTCGTGTAGATTCTTCGTCCGCTCGCCGAGTCGAGTCTTCGACCTGCGGCGGACTCAGAATTGAGGTTTCTTCTCACCGCTACTCTTCGTATCTTCTTGCACGAAAATAACCTGACCGAAGCTCCCCGCTTCCCCACAACCACACGGCCTCATGAAAAAAGTCATCAAGAAAGTCGCCTCGTGGCTTGACAAGATTCGCGGCAAGAAAAAATCCACTCCAGCCGTTGAACCAAAAAAGCCGCAGCCTTCACAGCAAAGAGAAAGGCAACATCAGCACTCCGACCTGCGTCAACGAAAACCACCGCAGCATCGTCATCCGCAGCGCCCAGCGCGTTCCCCGCAAGACCCCGCGCATCGCGATCCCCGGAGAGATAGCAGGCACGACCGGACCGAAGTCCGTGCTCAGAAACAGCGTCCACACGACCGTCATCCAAAGCCCGTCCAACAACGAGATGTTGAGCGCGAGCCGCCGAAGCCAATTGATGACTCGTGGGATGTTTCGCGGTTCGTCGTTGCACCGGAAGCCGGGAAAACGCGCTTTCATGATTTGAATCTCCCGAAAGAGATCATGCATGCCGTCGCGGACCAGAATTTTCAATATTGCACGCCGATTCAAGCGGGCGTGCTGCCGAAGTCGCTCCAGGGGCAAGACATCATCGGTCAGGCGCAGACGGGAACGGGCAAGAGCGCCGCGTTTCTCATAACGATTCTTAGACATCTGTTGCACAACCCTCCCGATGCGCAGCGCCGCAAATCAACACCGCGCGCATTGATACTGGCGCCGACTCGTGAGTTGGTCATGCAAATCGAAAAAGATGCGAAGACGCTTTCGAAGTACATGCCGTGCAGCGTCGTTGCAGTGTTCGGCGGAATGCACTATGAAAAACAAAAACGATGGCTGGATGCGTTCGTTGATATTGTCGTGGCAACGCCCGGGCGCCTGATTGATTTCAAATCGCAGCATCTTGTACATCTCAATCATGTTGAGCTGTTGGTGATTGACGAAGCGGACCGGATGCTCGATATGGGCTTCATCCCCGACATTCGCAATATCGTTCAAAGCACGCCGGCGAAAGAAAAACGGCAGACGCTGTTCTTCAGCGCGACAGTGACGCAAGACGTGCTGCGGCTCGCGGGGCACTGGACGCGCAATGCGCACAAAGAAGCAATCGAGCCGGAGCGAGTCGCGGTGGATACTATTGATCAAAAAATTTACATCACGACAACGGATGAGAAGTTCGCGCTCCTCTACAACATGATTACGCAGCAAAACCTTGAGCGCGTGATTGTGTTCGGGAACCGACGCGATGAAACGCAGAAATTGTACGAAGGATTGCAGAGCCGCGGCGTTTCGTGCGGCTTGCTCTCCGGCGACGTCGAGCAGCGGCAGCGCATCCGCACGTTGGAGGATTTGCGGAATGGCGCGATTCGCGTTCTCGTCGCGACGGACGTCGCGGCGCGCGGGCTGCACATCGAGGGTGTGAGTCACGTTGTGAATTACAATTTGCCGCTCGACCCGGAAGATTATGTGCACCGCATCGGTAGAACGGGACGAGCGGGCGCGTTGGGAACGTCGGTCAGTTTTGCGTGCGAAGAAGACGGAACCCAAGTTCCCGTCATCGAAGAGTTCATCGGGCGAAAACTTGAGTATATATATCCGCCGGATGAGTGGCTGCAACCCGTCCCCGCGGCGACGGTCGAAGTACCGAAACGTCCGATCGAACAGAGAAAACGTTTCGACAATCGCCGCGGATTCAATCGCGGTCCGCGTCGCGGCGGCAGCAGCAATCACCCGCGCCGCGAAGGCGGTCGAGGTCCCGGCTCGTCGAGCGGGGAGAGGAAGTGATTCTCCGGTTGTTCGATGAGTGGCGCGTGCGCTCTCTCGCCATGAGCGACGCTGAATCCATTGCCCGCTACGCGAACAATCGCAACGTGTGGATCAATGTCCGCGATCAGTTTCCTCACCCCTACGCTCTCAACGATGCCAAGGCATTTCTGAAAACCCAACGCGATCATAATCCTGAAACCGCATGGGCAATTGCTTCGGAAGCGGAAGCAATCGGCGTCGTCGGGCTTCATCCACAAAGCGACGTCTATCTGAAGAGCGCCGAGATTGGTTACTGGCTCGGCGAGCCGTTCTGGGGAAGGGGAATTGCCTCAGCAGCGGTGAAGGCAATTGCGGAATACGCTTTCTTGAATTCTGACGCTCTCCGTCTTTACGCAGGAGTGTTTGAGTGGAACTTGGCATCCGCACGCGTTTTGGAAAAAGCGGGCTTCTCTCTCGAGTCGCGCATGCGCAAAGCGGTTGTGAAGGATGGAAAGAATATTGACCAGTTGATGTATGTGGTGCTGAGAGAAGAATGGATGCGCGTACGGGCGATGAAGGAGCAAAATGTATGACTCTTCCGCGTCGTAGGAGAATCTCTCGACTCCTGAAAACGTCGAGAAAAACCAAACTCACCAAGGCTCACTCTCCATCTGTAATTTTGCAACAGCCTGTTGCAAAATTGCGTGCAGCGAAATATGAAGTGCTGTTGGATCAGTTGAAGCAGAAAATTCGTTCTGCGCAAATTCAATCGGCGGTTCGGGTAAACAGTGAGTTGATACAGTTGTATTGGCAAATTGGGCGCGACATCATTACAAGTCAAGAGCGGGAAGGATGGGGAACAAAAGTCGTTGACCGATTAGGGTCCGACCTTTCAAAATCATTTCCGCATATGAGGGGATTCTCGCCGCGCAATCTCAATTATATGCTTGCGCTCGCCCGCGCATATCCGCAAGAACCAATTTTGCAACAGCTTGTTGCAAAATTGCCATGGGGACACAATGTGCGTATTCTCGACCTTGCAAATCCCGCCGACCGTGAATTCTATCTCAGGAAAGCCGTTGAACACGGCTGGTCGCGAACTATTCTCGTGCATCAAATCGAGAGCGGGCTTCATCTTCGTCAGGGCAAAGCGATCAACAATTTCTCTCGCACACTTCCTGTGCATCAATCGGAACTTGCCGCGCAAATTCTCAAAGACCCATACATCTTCGACCATCTCGAACTCAGTGAAGAGGCGCATGAACGGGATTTAGAGAAAGCGTTGCTTACTCACCTAAAAGAATTTTTGCTCGAACTTGGTTCCGGTTTTGCATTCGTCGGTAGTCAAGCGCCGATGCGCGTCGGCGCGAAAGAGTATTCCATTGATTTACTGTTTTACCATTTGCGTGTGCGTTGCTACGTTGTCATAGACTTGAAAATGCGCGACTTCGAGGCGGAGTTCGCAAGCAAACTCAATATGTATCTTTCTGCGATTGATGACCGGTTGCGCCATGAGGATGACAACCAGACCGTCGGTCTCATTCTTTGTCAAAAGCGAGACCGGGTTGTTGTCGAATACGCACTGCGCGACATCAACAAACCAATCGGAGTTGCCGAGTATCAGGTGATGAAAGCCTTGCCAAAGCAACTCAAAGGGACGCTGCCGACCATTAAAGAATTAGAACAAGAACTCAACAAACTTCGCGGTTCGAAGAAATCTGCTAAGAAAAAGAACTGAGAATCTGATGTTTACGCAAAACCAAGAGTCCCCTCTCCGAAGGAGTCCTTTGGACTGTGGGAAAGCCGACGCGCAGGGGAGAGGGGATTTAGGTCTACGACCTCGTAGAGGGGGTGTGTAAGATATATGACTACTCCAAGAATTCGAGCCCATAGACACCCCTCTCGCCAACGCCCCATCCCCACGCACAGAGGGGAATATTTGGTATGAGTTGTAGTTGCGTAACATCACTGAGAGTGTAATTTTGCAGTTGCTTGCTGCAACAGTAGGTTTTCCCGAAAACATATTCCCGATATTATCATGGAGTTACACCGTATGAATCTCGCCTGCACGTTACTCGTGGCTGCACTTCTTGTCGTTCCATCCGAGCTCTCCGCCCAAAAGAAAAAACCCGACGACGCGAAAGACAAAGACCCGATGTCTTCCGCGACATTCGAAGGATTGAAATTCCGCTCCATCGGTCCCGCACTCACGTCTGGCCGCATCGTGGACATCGCCGTCAATCCACAAAACAATAGTGAATGGTATCTCGCAGTCGCAAGCGGCGGCGTGTGGAAAACCGCGAACGCCGGAACAACATGGGAGCCATTGCTCGACAACGAAGGCTCGTACTCGTTCGGCTGTGTGACGATTGATCCGAACAATCCGTTTGTTGTTTGGGTTGGGAGCGGCGAAAATAACAGCCAGCGAAGCGTCGGGTATGGCGATGGGATATATCGCAGCGACGACGGGGGAAAGAGCTGGAAAAATATGGGATTAAAAAAATCCGAACACATCGGGAAAATTCTCATTGACCCGCGTGATTCGAAAGTTGTGTACGTCGCTGCGCAAGGTCCGCTTTGGGGCCCGGGCGGCGATCGCGGTTTGTTCAAATCCACCGATGGCGGCGCGACATGGGACTCGGTCCTCTACATCAGCAAGCACACCGGCGTAACGGATGTGGTGATGGATCCGCGCAATGCGGATGTGTTGTATGCTGCATCGTATCAACGCCGTCGTCATGTCTGGACCTTGATTGACGGCGGTACGGAATCCGCAATCTACAAATCGGAAGACGCAGGAAAGAGCTGGAAAAAACTCGAGGGAGGCTTGCCTTCCGGCGACGTCGGTCGCATCGGTCTCGCATTGTCTTCCGTGAATCCCGACCACATTTTTGCGATCATCGAATTGCCGAATCGGAAGAACAATCTCTTTCGCTCAACCAATCGCGGCGCGGCGTGGGAGAAGATGAGCGATGCCGCGCCGGCGGCGAATCAGTACTACAGCGAGATCTTCTGCGATCCGAAAGACGTCAACCGCATTTATGCGATGGACGTCTTTGCTAAAGTCTCGAACGATGGGGGAAAGACGTGGGAAAATCTCGGCGAGAAAAGCAAGCACGTGGACAATCACGCGATGTGGATTGACCCTGACAATACCAATCACTATCTCGTTGGCTGCGACGGCGGTTTGTACGAGAGCTTCGACCGTGCAGCGACCTGGAAATACTTCCCGAACCTACCCGTAACGCAATTCTATCGAGTCGCCGTTGACGATGCCAAACCGTTTTACAACGTGTATGGAGGAACGCAGGATAACTTCACGCTCGGCGGTCCGTCGCGGACGATCAGTGCATCGGGCATCGTCAACGCCGATTGGTTCGTGACGCAGAGCGGCGACGGATTCTTCAGCGCGATCGATCCGGAAGATCCAAACATCGTTTACTCCGAGGCGCAATACGGTGTGTTGGTTCGGTTTGATCGGAGGACAGGCGAGCTTGTCGGCATTCAGCCAAAAGAAGGAAAAGGCGAGCCGGCGCTTCGCTGGAATTGGGATGCTCCGCTCATCATTTCCCCGCACTCGCACACGCGACTGTATTTTGCTGCGAACAGAATCTTCCGCAGCGACGATCGCGGCAACACGTGGACGGCGATCAGTCCCGACTTGACGCGGCAGAGAGATCGAAACAAACTTCCGGTGATGGAGAAAGTCTGGAGTGTTGACGCCGTTGCCAAGAATGCTTCGACGTCGCTCTATGGAAATATCGTCTCGCTTTCCGAGTCGCCGAAAAAAGAAGGACTGATCTACGCGGGAACGGATGACGGTTTGATTCAGGTAACGGAAAACGCCCACGGGCAAGCCGGTGGGGCATGGCGCACGCAGGATCGTTTTCCCAATGTCCCGGAGATGACATACGTCAGTTGCGTCAAAGCATCACAGCACGACGCGAGCGCCGTGTACGCCGGGTTTGACAATCACAAGCACGGCGATTTCAAACCGTACCTGTTGAAGAGCAACGATGCGGGGAGGACGTGGAGCAACATCGCAGGCAATTTGCCGGAGAGAGGCTCGGTGTATTCCATTGCAGAAGACCATATCAATCCAAAGCTCTTGTTCGCTGGAACAGAATTCGGTGTTTTCTTTACGGTTGATGGCGGTGCGAAGTGGACCCAACTCAAGGGCAGCCTGCCGAGCATTGCCGTGAAAGATATCGCAATTCAAAAGCGGGAAAACGATCTTGTGCTCGGAACGTTCGGACGCGGGTTCTATATTTTGGATGATTATTCGCTTCTGCGAAATACCATTCCCTCGGATCTGGACAAGGCGGCGATTCTCTTTCCCGTGAAGCAGGCATGGATGTACATTCAATCGCGTCCGCTCGGATTGAAAGGAAAAGGATTCCTCGGCGAGCAGTATTACACAGCGGAGAATCCTCCGTTTGGCGCGACGGTGAGGTACTATTTGAAGGATACATACAAATCGAAAAAGCAAACGCGTCAAGATGCCGAGAAGGAAATAGTGAAGAAAGGAGAGACGGCGCGCTATCCAACGTGGGATGAATTGAAAGATGAGGACACTGAGGAAGAACCTACCGTGTTTCTTGTTGTAACGGATGAAACGGGAAATGTTGTCCGGAGGATCAACGGAACGAACTCGAAAGGCATCAATCGCGTCACGTGGGATTTGCGTTACGCGCCGACGAGTCCGACGACGCTTGCGCCGCCGAGCGATGACCCGTTCGACGAAGGTGAGCAGGGAAGACTTGCTCTGCCCGGCTCGTACAAAGTCAGTGTGTGGAAGCGCGTCAACGGCGTTGCGACAAAACTCACCGACGAGCAGACATTCGCAACGGCTGTCCTTGGAACTGCGTCCCTTCCAACCGCCGATCGCAAAGCGCTTGCGGAGTTTCAAGCGAAAGTCGGCGCGCTGCAGCGCGCTGTCGCCGGCGCATCCCGCGTCGCAAACGACCTGAAGAGTCGGATTGCATTGATCAAGAAGTCGCTCGATGACGCGCCGCAAGCGCCGGCAAGACTCCGGGACGATGTGCGCCGTCTTGAATTGCAGATTCTCGAAATTCAAAGCTTGCTCAGCGGAAATCCACACATTCGTCAGCGCAACGAAGCGGACCCGCCATCCATCAGCGAGCGCGTGCAGGGAATCATTGACGACCAATGGCTTTCAACTTCCGCCCCGACTCAAACACACGTCAAGGCGTATGAAATCGCGGGTGATGAATTTGTTCCCGTGCTCGCGAAATTGAAGACGCTCGTTGAAGTTGATTTGAAAAATCTCGAAGCCGCAATGGAGGGTGCAGGCGCGCCATGGACGCCTGGTCGTTTGCCCGAGTGGAAACAGAAATAGGATATTGCGTAGGGACGTTCAATTGAACGTCATCCGCTTCGACCAACATCACCTCGCCATCCGCGAGGGCGAGAGCGACTCGGTTTTCCCAATCGTTACTCTGTCGCCGATTTCAGAAGTTGAGGATAAAAGAAGTCGTAGAGCGCTCGTGCCGCAGTGATCGCCCGTCTTGCATCGGCGCCAGTTGGTTCTCCGAGTAGTCCGACGTCGGTTGGATATCTGCTTTCTCGATACACCGACGAGAGAAACTCTAAATCAAGCGTTCTCGATTGGCAACTTGGTTTGCAATTTGTCGGCAAGCGTTAACAGGTCGTGAACCCAGGGTACAGTCTTGCCGCGGCGATGCAATTCGGCTTTCAGAAGTTTCTCTGCGAGTTGTTGCGAATGAAGGCAAATGCCTCTAAATACTTCCTCGTGTTCGATGAGGGAAAGTATGCGCGCTTCTTCGTCAATAAATCTCAGCCAAGGATTCTTCTCGCTCACAAACGATTTTTCCGGTTGTGAGAATTTCTTCGATGAATTGAGAGTTCATTTCCTTCAGCGTATTGAGTTCTACGGGTGTAAGGATGATGAGGTCGAGTGGAACTGTCCTCGTGGTGTTGTGTAGCGCCTCTTCTCGTCGGTTCAATCTGCGCGTGGTCGTTTCCTTCACGATAAGGAAATCATAATCGTTGTCTTCATGTACATTGCCGCTCACACGCGAGCCGAACAGAATTACTTTCTCTGGCTTGTAGTTTGCAATCAGTTGTTGTATTTCGATCGGCAGTTCAGCGGTCATTGACAATTCCTTTCACTCAAATAGTACGAATCTCCGCGACGAGATTCAATCCTTCGATTCAATCAACATCATCTCGCCATCCGCGTTCGAAACGACGACGCGTCGCCCGTCAATCGGGGCGACAGTGTTGAGCAGTGCGACGCCCTCCAATACACGCGCGTTAGGCATGCGTAGTGGTTGCGCCGTGTTTTTTCCCGAAGGGATTCCTACGGAACGGCGCAAGTGTTGCCCGCCGCTTTTGCGGGCAACACCGAAGCACAGCGAAGCCCGAAGCACGCCGACCCCCGTTGCGGCGCTTTTCCGCAACGGGGGGAACGCCCAAGAATTGAATCTCTCGCGCAAAACAAGTATGTTGCTGCAAGATTTTTCCGACTATCCTCGATGATTCCACGATTCGAAAATTATTTGGAGCTTCTATGTGGCGAAGTCTGCGTATTCTGTTTTGTATGGTGATGACGACGACGATGTCGGTTGCGCAAACGCCTGAGTTGTTTGCAAGATTGGAAGGCGAACTTGTTGCGAAGTACGGCGAAAGCCAAGGGATGCGTTTGTCGCGCGGCATCTTCCAAGCAAAGAGTCTCTGGCGCAAGGAAGACGGCGATGACAAAGCGTTCGAGGATTTTGTGAGAACGAAGTTCGCTGGGACGCAATCCGCGCTTGACACGATGTTCTCTCGTTTCGAGTATTTGCTTGAGCGGTTGGACGGGCACATGCTGGAGATTACGCGCGAGTTCCGCGTGCAATCCGATTTGGATTTCGGTCCGATTCAATCGTACGATGAAACGTTCGCGGGCTACGACGCAAGCGCACACGTGACGGATGATTTTTTCAAAAACAAAATTGCGTTTGTCGCGTTGCTGAATTTTCCTTTGACGACGCTTGAACAACGGTTGAATGAAGGAGAGAAATGGAGCAGACGCCAATGGGCGGAAGCGCGGCTTGCTTCGCGTTTTTCGAAACGCATTCCCGCCGAAGTGAATCAGGCGATTGCAGAAGCGAGCGGCGAAGCCGACCAGTATATCGCCGAGTACAACATCTACATGCACCATGTGTTGAACGAAAAAGGGGAACGGCTCTTTCCGCCGAAGCTGCGTTTGCTCTCGCATTGGAATTTACGCGATGAAATCAAAGCGAACTACAGTGAAGGCGAGAAGGGTTTGGCGAAGCAGCAAATGATTCAACAAGTTATGGAGCGAATCGTCACGCAAACAATTCCGGCTGTCGTCGTGAACAATCCGCACGTGGATTGGAATGTTGCGACGAACGACGTGAAGCTTGCCGAGGCGAAGGATGCCGACACGCCGCCGCCCGGCGACATAAGAATCTCAAATGCTCCCGAGCCGGACAGGCGATACGAAGTGTTGTTGCACACATTTCTTGCCTCGAAGAAAATTGATCCATATTCGCCCTCCGCGCCAACACATATCGCCCGGCGTTTTGATGAGAACCGGGAAATCCCTGAAGCGCGTGTGAAGAAAATCTTTGAGGATGTGCTTTCCTCTCCGTTGGTGAAAGATATTGGTACACTGGTTGAACAGCGGCTCGGGCGTTCGTTGGAGCCGTTTGATATTTGGTACAACGGCTTCCGTCCGCGCGGCAAATACACCGAAGCCGAATTGGACAAAATCGTTGCAAAGAGATATCCGACTGCGGACGCGTACAAGAAGGACATGGCGAACTTACTCGTGAAGTTGGGTTTCACGCGTGAGCGTGCGAAGTTTCTCGCACGGAACATCGAGGTTGATCCGGCTCGCGGTTCGGGTCATGCCTGGGGGGCGCAGATGCGCTCCGTGCCTGCACGGTTGCGCACGCGCGTCGAAAAGAGCGGCATGAACTACAAGGGCTTCAACATCGCCGTTCACGAGATGGGGCACAACGTCGAGCAGACGTTTTCTCTCAACAACATTGATCACTGGTTCCTGAACGGCGTGCCGAACACCGCGTTCACCGAAGCGCTCGCATTCGTTTTTCAAGCAAAGGATTTGGAATTGCTCGGACTCTCGAAGCCCGATGCGAAAACCGAGGCGCTACAAAATCTCAACGACTTCTGGGCGACTTACGAAATCGCCGGCGTTGCGTTGGTGGATATGCAAGTCTGGCACTGGATGTACGACAATCCAAACGCAACTCCCGCTCAGTTGAAGAACGCAACGATGCACATCGCTAAAGACATCTGGAACAAATACTACGCGCCGGTCTTCAACAAGCGCGACGTCGTTCTGCTCGGCATCTACTCGCACATGATTCATTCGTTTCTCTATCTGCCCGACTATCCCCTCGGACATTTGATCGCGCATCAAATTGAAGAGCAGGTAAAGAAGAGCGGCAATCTTGGTAAAGAATTCGAACGAATGGCAACGCAGGGACGGATCGCTCCGGATTTATGGATGAAGCGCGCGAGCGGCTTGCCCGTCGGCGCAGAGGCGATGATTGAAGCGACGAAACGGGCCCTCTCAACCCTGAGCAGAGCGAAGGGGCTGCGATGAAGCGGATTGATGGAGTGATGGAGTGATGGATGAATGTTTTGGCAATGGAGAATCGTCATTGGCAGATTCCACGATGAAGACTTCGCACAGAATTGTCATTGGTGATTCGAGGAACATGGAGGAGGTCAGGAGCGAGCCTGCGTAAAGGGTATTATGTTTTCCATTTTTCATTGAACCGTTTTTCATTGTCATGTTAACACCCTGGGTTCTCCGCCTCATCATCGCAAACGTTGTCATCTACGTGCTGACGAAACTTCGTCCGCCGTTCATGGAATTTCTCGCGTTCGCACCGGCGACGTTTCTTCATGAGCCGTGGACGATTCTGACGTACATGTTTGCGCACAGTCTCGGCGACTTCTCGCATATTCTCTTCAACATGCTCAGCTTGTTTTTCTTCGGACCGCGGCTCGAGCACGAACTC
>JANNUB010000557.1:0-7340 GCA_031394795.1 Ignavibacteriota bacterium
CCACCCAGTCGATCAGGCGGGTGTGGGCGACGTGGTGTTGTTCTGCACCGGGAGCTCGGCCCGGCAGACAACGCTGACAAAGAACAAGCCGGTTGATGCAGTGATCATGGCGGTGGTGGATAAGATTGATGTTTCTCAGCCCTGAGCGGAGCGAAGGGCCTATCCACCACTAAGTCGCGGAGAGGTTCTTGCTGGGGTTGGTCGCTGAATCGTTCGGACCAGGTTCTTCCTGCCCGCCTCAATGTTCTATGAAGGCAGGCGGGCGCTCCGCTCAGAACTTAAAAGAGAAAATGTTTTTAGCCAAAGTCATAGGAACCGTTTGGGCGACGCGCAAGGATGAGAACCTGCAGGCTTTCAAAATGCAGTTCATCCAGCCGATCAATCGCCATCAGGCAAGCGTGGGCGATCCGATTGTTGCTGTGGATACCATAGGCGCGGGAACAGGCGAGACAGTCATGTATATCACCGCGCGTGAAGCGACCATCCCGCTTCCGGTTGAAATGGCGCCGGTGGATGCGAGTATCGTTGGGATTGTAGATAGGATTGATTCTGAACCCTGAGCGATTTAACCCCTGAACGAAGTGAAGGGCTTCACTGTTCGAGAAGCGTGAGAAAGTCCAATGCGAGATTAGAAATTTCCTCGAAACCACAGATTTTGTTTTTGAAATCGAGTGTGAGATTCTTCGCTCCGCTCAGAATTTAATGAAGGAAACGAATGGGTAAAGCAGCAAAACAATACCTTAACCGTGAGAGCCAATCTTTGGACAAGTACCTTCAGGAGATCGGCAAAGTTGATTTACTGAAGGCTGATGAAGAGATCGAGCTTGCGCAGCGGATCAAGAAAGGCGACCAGCGTGCGCTTGAGAAACTTACGAAAGCGAACCTTCGTTTTGTCGTAAGCGTTGCGAAGCAGTACCAGAATCAGGGGCTGTCGCTTGGCGATTTGATCAACGAAGGGAACTTGGGTCTCATCAAAGCCGCGAAACGTTTTGACGAGACGCGCGGCTTCAAGTTCATTTCCTATGCCGTGTGGTGGATTCGCCAGAGCATATTGCAGGCGCTCGCGGAGCAGTCGCGTATCGTGCGGCTGCCGCTCAACCGCGTCGGCGCGCTGAACAAGATCGGCAAAGCATTCAGCACACTGGAGCAGGAGTTCGAGCGCGAGCCGAGCGCAAGCGAGCTTGCCGAAGAACTCGACATGTCGCTGTTCGAGGTGAGTGATACTCTCAAGATTTCCGGCCGCCATCTTTCGATGGATGCGCCGTTCGCGCAAGGGGAGGATAACCGCCTCCTCGATGTCATTCAGGATGAGCGGCAACCGGCTCCGGATTCCGAGCTAATGAAGGAATCGCTCAGCAAAGAAGTCGAGCGCGCGCTATCCACTTTAAGCGACCGCGAGGCGGAGGTGATTCGTTTGTATTTCGGCCTCGGGCGCGAGCATTCGCTGACGCTTGAAGAGATTGGAGAAAAATTCAAGCTTACGCGCGAACGCGTTCGCCAGATTAAGGAGAAGGCAATCCGGCGGCTGCGACATGCTTCTCGTAGCAAGCAGCTGCGGGCGTATCTCGGATGATGGGCGGAGCCTCCTGTGGAGGCTTTGTCTTTTGGTACAATTCCACAACCTCCCCGAATTGAGACATTGATTCGATTTTCCATTGTTCTATTTCTTTTTGCTCTCTTCGTCGCGGGCTGTTCATCGTCGTCGACAACGAGGGAGATTGAGGGCAAGCCGACGGGCGTTTTGCAGGAGGAGGACGAGTTCGTCTTTCTTGCGAAGATAGTCCGGGAAAAGGCGGCAGAAGATGATAAGAAAGTCGGTCTGGATGCTCTGCAAAAGGGAGAGGCAGAAACGTTACCCGAAGGCATTGACCGCGATAAATTTCTCCTTGAGCTTGTCAGCTATCTCGGTGTTCAGTACGAGTACGGCGGCAATACGAAGCAGGGGATTGATTGCTCAGGGTACGTATGCCGTGTATTCGAGAATGCCGCAAGCAAAAAGCTTCCCCGCTCGACACGGGAGCAGTTTTCATTCGGCGAGAGGATTGACCGGAGGAAACTGCGCTTTGGCGATTTGGTGTTTTTCAACACAACGGGTCGTTCGCCATCGCATGTCGGGATTTACATCGAGGATGACATCTTCGCTCATGCAAGCGTCGGGGAAGGTGTGACGCTCTCTTCATTGGAAAGCTTGTATTACAAAAAGCGATTTGTCGGGGCGAGAAGAATTCTGGAAGAATAGGAAACTCATTTGGCGATACTTCCGATTCATACGTACGGTCAGCCGGTTCTGCGCAAGAGAGCGAAGCCGGTCCACAAGCTCGACAGTGAGCTGAAAAAGCTCGTTGACGACATGTTCGAGACCATGTACCACGCGGGTGGCATCGGGCTTGCGGCGACCCAGGTGGGTTCACTCGCGCGCGTCATTGTTGTAGATATTTCCGACGTTGACGGCAAACCCCACGAAGGCGTTGGGGAGGCGGCGCGGGCAGCCGATCGCACGAGCGGTGAGGTAAGCAAACTCGTTCTCATAAATCCTGAACTCGTTTCTTCCGCGGGCTTATGGACGATGGAAGAAGGGTGTCTCAGCATTCCCGATATTCGCGATGAAGTGGAGCGTGTGGAGAACGTGCGCGTGCGGTGCAGGGATGCGGAGTTTAATGAAATGGAAATCGAGGCGAGCGGCTTGCTCGGCAGAGTGTTGCTTCACGAAATCGATCACCTGAACGGGATTCTCTTCATCGATCGGCTCGGCGTTGTGAAGCGCAAACTTCTGAAGGGCAGGTTGAACAAGATCCTGCGCGGTGAAGTCGAGACGAAGTATCCCGTTGTCAGCAACGACGATCTTCAAGCGGTTAAAAAGTAAACCGGAGAACTTCATGAACATCATCTTCATGGGGACGCCGGACTTCGCCGTTCCAAGTCTGGAGACTCTCCTTGCCAATAACTACGTCGTTCGTGCCGTCGTCACTGCGCCCGATAAGCCGCGCGGGCGAGGACGGCTGTTTCTGCCAACGCCCGTAAAAACACTAGCGATCAAACATCGCCTTCCAATCCTTCAGCCTGAATCGCTCAGAGACGATACTTTCCTTCAAGAAATCAAACGGCTGAATTCCGATTTGATCATTGTTGTGGCATTCAGAATTCTTCCGAAGGAAGTTTTCTTGCTGCCGCGTTTGGGTGCATTCAATCTTCATGCGTCGCTCCTTCCGAAATATCGCGGCGCGGCGCCGATCAATTGGGCCATTATCAATGGCGAAACCGAAACCGGTGTGACGTCATTTTTTTTGCAGGAGAAAGTTGACACAGGAAACATTTTGTTGCAGGCGCGCATTCCCATCACGCCCGAAGACAACGCAGGCACGATTCATGATACGCTCGCCAAAGTCGGAGCGGAAATTGTCTTGCATACTGTTCGATTGATCGAACAAGGCAAAGCCGTTCCTCTCAAACAAAACGATTCGCTTGCTTCGCCAGCGCCAAAAATATTCAAAGAAGATTGTCGGATACATTGGAATCAGCCGGCGGAAAGAATTCACAACAGCGTTCGCGGTCTCTCCCCGTACCCAACGGCGTTTGCGATGCATCGCGGCAAAGTGATCAAATTGTTCCGAAGTCACCTTGTTGATAGCACTTCTCCTGCAGAGCCGGGCATAATTGAAGTTTCTGAGTCTGGGCTTCGTGTTCGGGCAATTGACAGGTGGCTGGGAATTGACGAGCTTCAGCAGGAGGGACGAAGATGCCTGAGTGTTGGAGAATTTTTGCGCGGATATCGAGTTCAATCCGGAGAGCGTTTTGAGTGAGGGCAGGAAGGATATCATATTGCTTGGCAGAGGCAAAACGGTTATCTTTTTCTAAGTTTCACAGCGTTTCACGTTTGTAAACCCGATGGATTTCCTACTTTGGATTGCGCGCAGTATTCACCTCTTTTGTGTCATAGTCTGGTTTGGGGGAATGATGTATCAGACGGCAGTAACACTTCCAGTCGCAAGAGTCGAGGAACGCGAGTTCGATCCTCTGACGCTCCATCTTCTCAGAAGGTTTCAGCCGTTCGTCTGGATGTGCGTTTGGACGACACTCGTTACGGGTGTTGCACTGATGTTGTTCGATACGCGGTTTGAGTTCTTTCGTTTTGACAGCCGGTGGTCGTTGATGCTTGGGTTGAAGCAAGTGATATTTGTGCTGATGGTATTCTTCATGACGGGATACGCGCGCATGTTCGCGCGGGTTGCCGACATGGTGCGCAAGAAAGACCCGCGCGAAAACGTTCTTCAGTTTTATCGGCAAATGATGTTCTTTGGAAGAGTCAACGTCGCCTTAGCCATTGTTGCAGTTCTGCTCGCAGGGGGAATGAGCTGATGGGAAAAGTCATCGCGATAGCGAACCAAAAAGGGGGCGTCGGCAAAACCACCACGGCGGTGAACTTGGCAGCGTGCATCGCCGCTGCGGAGAAGCGGACTCTTCTCGTGGACGTTGATCCTCAATCCAATGCAACGAGCGGCGTCGGTTTTGAAGGAAGCTCGGATGGGCGCAGCGCGTACGAATTGATCGTGGGAACGAATCCTGTGTCAACAGTTGTCGTGAAAACACAAATGCCGTTTCTCTCCCTCATTCCGTCGCACATCAATCTCGTCGGTGCGGAGGTGGAGCTTGTACAGTTGGAAGAGCGCGAGAAGCGTCTCAAGATGGCCCTCGATTCCATCCGGAACGACTATGATTTCGTTTTCATCGATTGTCCCCCCTCGCTGGGTCTCATCACGTTGAATGCTCTCACTGCCGCAGATTCGGTTCTCATTCCAGTGCAGTGTGAGTACTATGCACTCGAAGGCTTGGGGCAATTGCTGAACACCGTGAACATGGTCAAGAAGCAGCTGAACGAATCGCTGGACATCGAGGGTGTTCTTCTCACGATGTACGACAGCCGACTGCGATTATCGCACCAGGTGATTGATGAAGTAAACAAATATTTTGGCGACAAAGTGTTCAAGGCAATCATCACGCGCAATGTTCGGTTGAGCGAAGCGCCGAGTTTCGGAAAACCGATCATCCTGTATGACAGTGTCTCGGCGGGCACACGCAACTACATGGATCTCGCGCGGGAAGTGCTGACCAATAACAACCATCGAGTGCACACTATGACGGCGAGAAGCGAACAATGAGCTCGAAGGGGAAACCGGTTCTTGGTCGGGGTCTTGCATCGCTCATTCCTCGAGCTACGACGTTCCCGGTCGGCAGGCAGGATGACGGTGTGTCGCACGAGACCGTCGTCAATATTGATATTGAAAAGATCAGACCGAATCCTTACCAGCCTCGCGCCGACTTCGATCCCGTTGAGTTGGATGAATTGAAGCGCTCAATTCAGGAGAAGGGGATCATCCAGCCGATTACCGTGTGCAGGCACAATGGCGGCTATCAGCTCATTTCCGGCGAGCGCCGCGTGCGCGCGTCAAGAGATGCGGGACTCGCGCAGATTCCAGCCTACATCATCAAGATCCAATCGCAGGACGAGCTGCTTGAGCTTGCGCTGATCGAGAACTTGCAGCGCTCGAATCTCAACCCGATTGAGATTGCAATCTCCTACAAACGTCTCACCGAAGAGCTGAATCTCACGATCGAACAAGTCGCGCAGAAAACAGGGAAAGACC
Source organism: Ignavibacteriota bacterium (assembly GCA_031394795.1). Lineage (GTDB taxonomy): Bacteria > Bacteroidota > Ignavibacteria > UBA10030 > UBA6906 > CAADGV01. The sequence continues at coordinate 5,643 of JANNUB010000557.1, forward strand.
GCTCGACGATCACGAACTTCCTTCGTCTGCTGAAATTGCCCGAACAAATTCAAACCGCGGTTCGCAAGAACGACGTCAGCACGGGTCATGCGCGTGCGCTTATTGCGATCGAAGACCCGGCGATTCAGCTGCACATCTTCGACAAAATCGTCTCGAAAGGACTTTCTGTTCGTCAAGTAGAAAAAGCTGTTCGCGAGAGCGGGCAGACGAAATCATCTCGCATGAAACCGACGGACGGCACGCCTGCTTCTTCGCCGAGCAGTTCGCTTTCCAGCATCGAAGAAAAACTCCGCCAAAAATTGGGAACGAAAGTGGAAATAAGGGACATGGCGGATGGGAGAGGGACAATCGTGATTGAGTATTATTCGCTCGATGATCTTGACCGGTTGTTGGATTTGTTTGCAACAATAAACTCCTGATAATTTTTGTTATGCCGTACGTCAGCAAACAACAATTCGAAGAAGGCGTCCAGAACTTACCAAACGCGAATGCGCGTACGCTTGAGCAATTAGAAAAGTACAGTACCTCCGAGAACTCCGGATTGAGAATGGAATTCTTCTTCTACACTGATGAACAGAATAAGGCAAGCAATCTCGCGATCGATCTCAGCAAATTAGGCTATCGCATTGACACGGTTGATAGATCTGAGGGGGATGAAGGGCTGTGGGTTGTGACAGGCTTGACGACTAAAATGAAGAGTGACCTCAACACTATGAACGACTGGACAACTCTCATGTGGAAAATTGGTTTTGAGAATGATTGCGAGTTCGACGGTTGGGGAACATTGGTTGACCAAGATGAAATGGATCTGAGATGAACAAACAAATCGTTCACACCAAAAACGCGCCCGCTGCTATTGGTCCGTACAGTCAAGCTGTAATCGCTAACAATGTGTTGCTCTTTACAGCCGGACAAGTTGCCATCAATCCGGAAACGGGACAAGTAATTGACGGCGACATCAAAGCGCAAACCCGCCGCGTAATGGAAAACGTGAAAGCAATCCTCGAAGCAGGTGGCTCGAATCTCTCGAACGTGGTGAAGACAACCGTGTTCATTAAAGACATGAACGAGTTTGCTTCGATGAACGAAGTGTATGGCGAGTATTTCAAAGAAGATCCTCCGGCGCGAACAACGGTCGAGGTTTCGCGGCTGCCGCGCGACGTGCGCGTCGAGATCGATGCTGTTGCCTTCATCGTTCAGAAGTGACGGTGCGTGATGCGGGTTGTGAGTCTGTTCGTGGCAATGATGTTGTACGCGGCGGCGTTCTCACAATTCCAAGACTCGCTTCGTGCGATCAAGCCGATCAGCCCGGAAGATTCCTCTCGCATCGTCAAGCTCTCGGAAGCGAAGACAGGCGTTGATACGGCTTCGACAAAATACTCTCCGACGAAATTGCCCGGTGTCGCGCTCGCGCTCTCCGCAGTTCTGCCCGGCGCGGGACAATTCTACAACGAATCGTATTGGAAGATCCCGATCCTTGTTGGCTTTGGTTACTACTTTGCCGCGCAGTGGATTGACGCGAATGACAGCGTGAAGCATTATCGCGCTCTGTATTCAGGAAGCATCACGCCTCAAAACACAGGCGGCAATCCAACATACTCCGACCTTCGTGACAAGTACAAAAACATTCGAGACACATTCTCGTGGTACATCTTCATTTACTACATTGTGAATCTCGTTGATGCATACGTTGACGCG
>JANNUB010000584.1:0-7499 GCA_031394795.1 Ignavibacteriota bacterium
AAGTTCAACACCGCGGGCGCAATATTCTGGCAGCTCAACGATTGCTGGCCCGTCAGCAGTTGGGCGGTGATTGACAGCGCGTTGCGACCCAAAGCGGGATACTATTTTGCGAAGAAGTTCTTCGCCCCTGTTCTGTTGAGCTTTAAGAGAGTTGAGAATTCGTTGGAAGTCTGGGTAGCAAATGATTTATTGAACTATGTTTCCGGAAAGCTCGACCTCAACTTCTTCCCGTTTGTTGGGAAAAAAATATGGACGAAGGCACTCACGGTTCACGTTAAATCAAACTCCTCGTCGAAAGCGTTCGAGATTGACCTTTCCGGCTTTGCGAAATATGATTCTGCGCGACACTATTTTGCGGGGCGGTTTCTCACTGCAGATGACTTCCATTCAGACCAACGGTACTTCTTGCGTGAACCAAAGCACCTCATACTACCGAAGCCGAAGATTTCCTGGAAGCTAACGAGAGTTCAAGAACGTCTCTACAAGCTTTCGCTTCAGTCAAATGTGTTTGTGAAGAATGTTCGGGTTGAGATAGAAAACGAGGAAGTTGTGTTCGATGATAACTATTTTGACGTGAATGCCGGTGAGACTAAGGAAATCCAGTTTGGTTCAAAACAGAAACCTGGATTGCTAAGAAGAAGTGTTAGGCTTCGCTGGCTGTGAACATCGTTGCGTCTATCTCGACGCAGAAATGAATCACGTGCAACATACGAACTCAAATTCAATAGAGAGCAATGATGAATACTGTACCGACCGTCGAGCGTCTCAACGGCGGAAATCCAATCCTCGAAAGAGTCGAATCGCATCCATGGGAAAACAAAGTCACATTCAACCCGGCGTGCGCTCTCGTGGACAACAAGGATGAACTTGCATCGCTCGTCCCTTCGCTTCCGCTTTCCGATGAGGTGAAAAGAACGCTTTCCGAGCAATCCGCTTTGTGTTTTCTTCTCTATCGTGCTCAAGGGAAGAAGACGGCGGAGTATGACTTCACACGTTCATCAATCGGGCTTGCTGTCCTCACACCTGAACTCCGCTTGTTGGCGCGCCATACTGAGCCGGTCCTTCTGCCGGATGCCGATTACGATAACTTGGGCGTCGAGGATGGAAGGATAACAAAAGTTGGCGACCGCTACGTGATGATGTATTGCGGCTATGGCGCGAGCCAGCCAAACAACAAAATCCGAATTGCACTTGCATCAACGAAGAATTTCGTTCATTGGGAGAAGCATGGGTTGTTGAAGGGAGAGTTCAACACGATTGACAATAAAAATGCGATGCTGTTCGAAGACACAATCAATGGCAAGTGTGTGATGCTTCATCGTCCGATGCAAGGGAAGGATGCAATGTCAGTCCATTGGGCGGAAGCGGATGATGTGTTTGGAGAGTGGAAGAGTCGAGGAGTGTTGATGCAGCCGATTCCAAATTCTGCATTCAGCGATACGTGGATTGGCGGCGGCGCGCCTCCGCTAAAGTTACACGATGGACGCTACCTCATCATCTACCACATCGGCAATCGAAAAGCGGATACGACGCGCGAATACGATTTGGGGATTGCCATTGCCCGAGGGACTCCTTACGGAGGTGACCCGTCGAAGGCGGAGTTCATTGTGAAACGCGATGAGCCATTGTTGCGACCGAAAATTGTTTCTGAAACAAACGGCGATACTGACCTCGGTGTGAACAATGTTGTCTTCATCTGCGGAGCGTACTTCTACAGGGGAGATTTGTGCTTTCCGTATGCCGGCGCTGATAGTGTTGTGTTGGGTGGAAGAATTTCTCGGACTGAAATTGAACGATACATTATAGCATGAGCGAGCCTTCAATATGAAGAACCACATCGTCGTCGGAGTTGATATTGGCGGGACAAACACCGCCGTTGGTTTTGTTGATGATGCAGGAAATGTCGGCGCTCAATCTTCATTTCCAACCAATGCGCACGAACCCCCGGAGGTTTTCGTCTCCCGGCTGCACGAGAAGATTGAAGCGATGCGAGAATCCGGTCGACGACTCGACTCGTTGAGCGGCTTCACATTACGCGGAATAGGAATCGGTGCGCCGAATGGAAATTATCTTCGCGGCACGGTCGAACATGCGCCAAACCTCAGTTGGAAAGGGATTGTTCCACTCGCAGAAATGGTGAAGGGGAGATTTGATGTTCCCGTCGCGCTCACCAACGATGCCAACGCTGCCGCTCTCGGTGAAATGAAATTCGGCGCGGCGAAAGGGATGCGAGACTTCATCGTCATCACTCTCGGCACGGGACTTGGCAGCGGAATAGTTGTGAATGGCGAGCTGGTGTACGGCTTCACCGGCTTCGCTGGGGAAATTGGTCATACCATCGTTGACCCCAGCGGGCGCGAGTGTGGGTGTGGAAGGCGAGGCTGTCTTGAAACATACGCGTCGGCAACAGGCATTTGTCGAACTGTGTTTGAGTTGTTTGCAAAAACAATGTTGTCGAGTTTATTGCGCGCCGTCAGTTCTCGTGACCTCACTGCTACGATGATCGCTGATGCGGCAAAACAGGGGGACAAGGTTGCACTTGCAGCCTTCGAGCAAACCGGAAAAATTCTGGGACTGAAACTCGCCGATGCCGTCGCACATACGAGTCCCCAAGCCATTTTTCTTTTTGGTGGATTGGCAAATGCTGGAGATTTGATTTTTGAACCGACAAGACGCCACATGGAAGCACAACTGTTGAATATCTTCCGAAACAAAGTGCAGCTTCTTCCGTCTGGCATTAAGGAAAACGCTGCGGTGCTCGGTGCAAGCGCATTGGTTTGGAAGGAAGTCTGCGACTGATCAAATGTCCGTTTTTTTTGGTTTGAGAAGGAGTATCTTCTTCGGTTAGGCTATTTGTAACGCCATGTCATTCTGAACCCTTCTCCGTAGGAGTCCTTCGGACGCTTCGCTCAGAGTAACGTCTACAAGAAGTGGATTCTCCCAACGCTGGCATCCCGACAAGTCGGGACAAACATGCAAGAAGATTTCTGTTTCTCCTCTTGACAAACATAGGAAATAAGCGTTATCTTCTGGAAGCGCTTCCATGCAATCTGTTATTTATCCTCCGCAATAACACCAAGTGACATGGGCATAACTATTTACGACCTAGCAAGAGAAGCAGGCGTTGGAATAGGAACAGTCTCGCGATGCTTGAACAATCATCCGAGCGTTTCATCGCCGACGCGTGAAAAAGTTCTGACGATCGCAAAGCGGCTTCACTACCAGCCTCACGCGCATGCACAGCGTCTTGCCTCTCGCAAAGCGAACACCATCTCGACGATCATTCCGTTTTTTACCAACTATTTTTTTATCGAAGTTCTCCAGGGCGTTCAAGACAAGGCATCGGAGCTTGGCATTGACCTCATTCTGTACGGCGTGAACAATCCGGCGCAAGCGGAGTACTATCTCCGTCGCTCTCTGCACGGGGGACGCGTCGACGGAGTGATGTTTTTTTCGATGAAGTTTCCCGAGGCGTACGTTGCGAAGTTTCAGCAGATGAAACTACCGTTGGTAATTGTGGATTCGTTCCATGAGAGTTTTGATTCGCTGTTGGTAAAAAACAAAGAAGGCGCGATGCAGGCAACGCGGCATCTCATCTCGCTTGGTCATCGGAATATCGGCATGGTCAATGCGAGCCTTGAGACCGTTCCCGCCCGCGAGCGATTGGCGGGATTCAAAGCCGCATTGGAGGAAGCAGGAATTCCGTTCAGCATGGACCGGGTCGTCATATCGTCGAATGGGAAACAGGATGGGTTTAACCGGGAGGCCGGCTACTCTTCGTTGAAAGAAATGCTCAGTCATGACTTTTCAGGAAACGGCGGGAAGACCACGGCAGTATTCATTGCAAGCGACGTCCAGGCCATGGGGGCGCTGGAAGCTGCGCGCGAACTCGGCGTGCGGGTTCCGGAGGATATCGCGATCGTCGGGTTCGACGACATCGAGCTTGCCAAGCACGCGCAGCTCACAACCGTGCGACAGCCTATGCACGAAATGGGGACACTTGCCGTGCAGATGCTGACGAATCGGATGAAGAATCCGGACGCAGCGCCGAATCTCTCGACGTTCTTGCCGGAGCTGGTCGTGAGAAGAACGTGCGGAGGTCAGAAGCGCGCATCACGGGCGCTGCATGGCGAAGGAATCGAGTTAGGAGAAATCTCTACGTGATGTACTTCCTACGCCTTTCCGTCATCCTTATGCTTACGCTTGCAGGCGCAGAGCAGGGTCTCGACGCCTCGCTCAACGACGTTCCCGCATGGGCAAAGAAAGCAGTCTGGTATCAAATCTTCCCCGAACGGTTTCGCAATGGCGACACGAAAAACGATCCGACTTTGAACGACATGCAAGGATCCTGGCCGCATGATGAACAGACTGCATGGAGTGTATCGTCTTGGACTGGCGACTGGTACAGACTCCAGCCATGGGAATCTGCAAACGGGAAGGGGTTTTATTACAACGCCCAGCTCCGTCGGTACGGCGGAGATTTGCAGGGAGTGATCGAGAAGCTTGATTATTTGCAGAAGCTTGGAGTTAATGCGCTGTACTTCAACCCGTTGTTCGAATCGCCTTCGCTGCACAAGTACGATGCAACGATGTATCACCACATTGACAACAACTTCGGTCCTGACCCTGAAGGCGACAGGAGAATCTGGGAAACCGAGAACCAGGCCGATCCGAGAACGTGGCAATGGACATCCGCCGACAAGCTGTTCTTGAAACTCGTCGCGGAGGCACACAAGCGGCAGATGAAAGTGATCATTGACGGTGTGTTCAATCATGTGGGGATAACGTTCTGGGCGTTCAAAGATGTCGAACGCAACGGCGAGAAATCAGCCTACAAAGATTGGTTCATCATCAAGAAGTTTGACGACCCCGCGACCCGGGAAAATGAGTTTGACTACGAAGGATGGTATGGCGTTCGGGAATTGCCGGAGATTCGCGAGGATGAAAACGGGTTGGTTGCTGGGCCTCGTGCGCATGTTTATGATATCGTAAAGCGATGGATGGATCCGGACGGCGACGGGAATCCGGCTGACGGCATTGACGGCTGGCGGCTTGACGTTGCGGAGATGGTTGCAATTCCATTCTGGAAAGATTTTAGAAAGTGGGTTCGCGCCATCAATTCCGAAGCGTACATTACCGGAGAAGTCTGGTGGGAAGATTGGAAGAGCGAGAAGATGTTCAACGCCGCGCAATGGCTCGACGGCGATGTGTTTGATGCGGTAATGAACTACCGAGTTGCACGTGAGGCTGGATATTTCTTCAAAGCACAAAAAGGAAAAACCACTGCATCGGCATTTGTTCATCGTCTTGATAGTCTGCGAAGCGAATATCGCTCCGATGTTAATTATGTATTGATGAACTTGATGGACAGCCATGACACCGACAGGCTTCCATCGCAAATCGTCAATCCCGACACGAAGTACGACAACAACGTTAACGTTGCCGACAACAGGGAATATGACGTTCGCAAGCCGAATGAGGACGAAATCAAAACGCAGAAGTTGATGGTGCTGTTTCAAATGACGTATCTCGGAGCGCCGATGGTGTATTACGGCGATGAAGCCGGCATGTGGGGCGCCGACGATCCCGATGAGCGCAAGCCCATGCTCTGGTCGGAGATGAAATTCGATGACGAAGCGAGTCATCCGTTCGGCAAACAGCGGCTGAGCGACCAGAATCGGTTCAACAAGGATCTGTTTGACCACTACGCGCTGCTCATCAAGATTCGCCGCAGCTCCGATGAGCTGATGGTAGGAGATTTCAAAGCCGTGCTCACCGACGACGCCAACGATGTGCTGGCATTCGTGCGTTCGTTCAAAAACAAGAGAGCGTTGGTTGCAGTGAACAATTCACGGTCAACACGTACGGTTGAAATTCCTGCTCGAGAACTTCACGCCATGAAGTGGAAGAGTGTCTTCGGTTCCACAAAGCCCACAATGAAAGACGGTAAATTCATTATGACGCTTAAGCCGAAATCAGGCGTCATATTCAAGGCAACTGCATCGTGAGGCTCCGTGCCGTTGCGTTTCTGGCGAGCATCATTCTGGCTGGTTGTCAACAGAAAGATGGAAATGTCCTTGCTGAGGTGAATGGGGAGAAGGTTTTAGCGGAAGACTTTGCGAAGCGTTACACGACGTACATGTCGTCAGGCGGTCAGCGCGACAATATCATCCTCAGACAAAAAGTTCTCAACAACATGGTAAATGAACGGCTCATCTACGCTGATTGCGCGAGGCAGGGGTTCGATCATGATGAACGATACCGCAGGCGCATGGAGGAAATCGAATCGCAGGCGCTCGTTGATGCGTACACGAAGCGTATTACTCTCGACACCATCAAAGTACAAGAGCATGAGCTGCAGGAGGAATTCAGGAAACACAACACGAAAGTGAGAGCGCGCTATGTGTATGCGGAAACTGAAGAAGGCGCGCTGAGACTGAAGGACTCGCTCGAACATGGCGCAACATTTGAACAACTAGCGAGAGACATCTTCGATGATCCCGCGCTTGCCAATAACGGAGGCGATGTGGGATTTTTCGGGTGGAGTGAAATGGAACCTGCGTTTGAAGAAGCGGGATACGCGCTCCCGATCGGAAAACTTTCGGAGCCGATTCGAATGAAAATCGGGTATGGTATTCTGCGCGTGATGGAGCGAGTTGTGGTAAATCCGCTTGCTTCGGAAATGGATTACGCAAAAGCAAAAGTGAAACTCGAGCGCGCGGTGTTGAAAAAAAAAGCGGCAAAGGTGGCAACTGAAACAGCCTATCGCTTCGTTAAGGAAATGGAGCCTTCGTTCAACGATGAGACGGTGCGACGCGTGATGAAAAACTGGCCGTTCATCGCGAGCGACAAGTTTCTGAGTGAATCTCCGGCGCTCTTCTCCGACTCGCTGCGGAAGCTCTCGCTCGTACGATTCAAGAACGATGCATGGACGGTGGAGGAATTTCTCCCTCGTGCGGTGAAAACGACAGAGCGTCAACGCAAGCGAGTGAAAACGGAAAACGATATCAGGGAGTTCGTCAAGGGACTTGCGCTTCGAGAAGAGCTTCTCGAACGCGCCCGCAAGGCGAATCTTGAAAGCGACCCGGAAGTACAAACCGACATCGTTCTTGCGCGTCAGAACTTTCTGCTCAAACGTTGGATGCTCTCCGTGCGGGATACGGTTGGACAGCATGGCTGGGATGAAAGCCTCATGCGCGGCGAGTATGAGAAATTCAAAAAGGAATTCGCCGCGCCGCCTGAAGTGAATATCGCGGAGATCCTCGTGCGAACTCGTGAAGAAGCGGCGCGGCTTCGCGGACAGATCAAGCGTGGGGCGGACTTTGCGGTGCTTGCGCGAAAGCATTCGCTCAGGCGAACGACAGCCAAGAACGGAGGAGAGATCGGCTGGGGAACGCGGACAACATTCGGCAACATGAGTGAGAAGTTGTTTGCGGCGAAATACGGCGAGGTTCTCGGACCCGAGTATGTCGAGCCATACTGGGGGGTGTTCAAGATTC
>JANNUB010000592.1:0-8379 GCA_031394795.1 Ignavibacteriota bacterium
AGTAGTTCACCCCGCTGTTGTACTAACACTCTTCGATCTGTTGCCATGAGGATCTCCGTAATGTCTGACATATATAACTATGTCAGAATCTACGAAATCCTCTTCTTCCTTGCAAGTACGTACTCTGATGTCGCACACCCAACCCGTGAGTTTTGTCTCACGAGGCTTCAATCGAAGTGAGCGTATCGAATCATTTAAACGAATGTGAATAAGAATTCAACACCGTGACTGAGTGACCAATTGTGGAGAGTATCACTTGAGTTTTGTAGATTGAATCAGATTCTTTTTCAATGAGTGTATTTATCCAACTATTCGAGAGGCAAATTCATGAAAAACGTCGAGCTTGCAATTGACGCGAACATTCTCACCATCAAGGTTGACCTCACCAAAGAATTCGGTCCATCATCGTCGGGCAAAACAATTATCATCGCTTCGACGGAAGGGAACGTGAGTATTCCCGGCGCGGAGGATAAGAAAATTGGGCTGAATGTGTATAAGAAGAAGTGAAATGAAATCAACAAGAGGCACCGTTCTCAACCCTGAGCGGAGCGAAGGGCCTCACAGCACCAATCACGCTCTGAGATGTTTCGTTTCGCTCAACATTAAGAGCCGAATAATGCTGTCGAGACCACTTCTTACACTTTGGATTGGCATGACTCCTCTTTACTCTCAGACGAAAGAGTTACCACTCAACAAGCTCAAACTCCCGCCAGGCTTTTCCATTTCAATTTACGCGGAGGTCCCAAACGCGCGCTCGATGACGTTGAGTCCGAAAGGAATTCTTTTCGTCGGCAACCGCGGCGGCGATAAGGTGTACGCCGTTGTGGATGAAAACAAAGATGGCAAGGCGGACAAAGTTTACACGATTGGTTCGGGATTAGATTCGCCGAACGGTGTCGCGTTTCGAAATGGCTCTTTGTTTGTTGCTGAGAACAGCCGCATCATTCGCTACGATGACATTGAAAACAAACTTGCCAGCCTGCCGAAGCCTATTGTTGTAAAGGATGACTATCCGATCGACAGAAGCCATGGCTGGAAGTTCATCGCATTCGGTCCCGATGGAAAGCTGTACGTTCCCGTCGGCGCGCCGTGCAATGTGTGCGAGCGCGAGAATCCAATCTACGCATCCATCACGCGCATCAATCCCGACGGCAGCGGTTTTGAAATTTTCGCGCGCGGCGTTCGGAACACGGTCGGCTTCAGTTGGCATCCGCAAACGAAAGAGTTGTGGTTCACCGATAACGGTCGCGACATGATGGGAGATAACATGCCCGCTGACGAATTAAATCATGCGCCGCGCAAAGGAATGCACTTCGGCTTTCCCTACGTTCATCAAGGCGACGTGCTCGACCCTGAATATGGAGGAGGAAAGAACGCTGAATACTACACGCCGCCTGCGCAAAAACTCGGACCGCACGTTGCCGCGCTCGGCATGAGATTCTATACGGGAAAAATGTTTCCCGAGGAATATCGCAATCAAATCTTCATCGCGGAACACGGCTCATGGAATCGCTCGACGCCGATTGGCTATCGCGTAACTCTCGTAACATTGAAAGATGGTAAAGCCATCAGCTACGAGCCGTTCATTGAAGGATGGCTCGACGGACGACGTGCGTGGGGAAGACCTGTTGATGTGTTGGTGATGCCGGATGGCGCGCTGCTCGTTTCGGATGATATGGCGGGCGTGATTTATCGCGTTTCGTATAGGTGACGGTCACCCGCTGCCCTGAGCGAAGTCGAAGGGTTGCCTCTCACAATCCATTCCATTACTTTATTCCGTACTGTCTAATAGAGTTCCACCCGACGAATTCACCGTTCATTCAAATGAAGTCACAACTCCTCGTCTTCATTCTCACATTTCACGCGCTCGCCTTTTTCGGTTGCGGCATTTCATCTCCCGAAGGCGGCATGGGAAAAACAACGGTGGTCAATCGTCCGAATTCTCCGCTTCCTGATTCGCTCGTTGTCATTCCAGGTCCGGAATACGAGGCAGGCTGGCTGCATCGCTCGCTCTTCGGTTTGCACTATCGCGACTTGTGGACCTCGCCGCTGAAAGTAAAAGTGCTCGACCTTAGGACGTTCGGCGGTGGCATTGTTCCCGTGAAGCAGGGGGGCGGCTTTCAAACGAGGTCGTTGCGCTTTCAGGGGAAGGATGGAAAGCAGTACGCGTTCCGTTCTGTGAACAAAGACCCGAAGTCGGTTCTTCTGCTGGAACTGCAGGACACATTCGCGGCGGATATCGTGCAAGACCAAATCAGCTCATCCAACCCGGCCGCAGCAATGGTGGTTGATGTGCTCGCCGATGCGCTTGGCGTGTTGCATCCCAAGCCGCAATTCGCCCTCTTGCCGGATGATGAACGGCTTGGTGAATTCCGAGAAAAGTTTGCGGGCGTTCTCGGCATCATCGAGGATTATCCAGCGCATGGTGAGAACGACACGCCGGGCTTCGCAAACTCAACCAAGATTGTCAACACGCTGAAGCTGTTTGAGAACTTGGAGAAGGACAACGACAATCTTGTGGATGCGCGAGCAATGCTCACGGCGCGTTTGCTCGATGTGTTCGTCGGCGATTGGGACAGGCACATTGACCAGTGGCGTTGGGCGCGGTTCGAAGAGAACGGGCGCAACGTCTATTGCCCGATTCCTCGCGACCGTGACCAGGCGTTCGCGCGGTTCGATGGTTTGTTTCCAAAAATCGGGGCGGCGGCGATTACACAGTTCGAGAACTTCGACGATGACATGCCCCACATGACAAGTCTGACGTTCTCTGGTCGCTTTGTCGATAGGCGCTTGCTCGTCTCGCTAGACAAGCAACAGTGGAACGACGTCACAAACGAAGTCGCTGCGAAGCTGACGGATGATATTATTGAGAGAGCTGTTCGACAACTCCCGCCGGAATATTATACGAAGCGCGGCGAATGGCTTACGCAGGCATTGAAAAGTCGTCGCAGCATTTTCAAGCAAGCTTCGGAGAAATACTATGAGTTGGTTTCGGATTATGTGGATGTGCACTTGAGCGATAAGGCGGAACTTGTCGAAGTGAAACGATTGGATGATGAGCAGGTGGAAGTTGTCGCGCACAACGCCAAAAGCTCGGACGATGAAGTGTTTCACAGAGTGTTCAATCGAAAGGAGACGAACGAGATTCGGTTGTACCTGCACGGCGGCGATGACAAATGCGTGGTGAGTGGCGACGTCGCATCGAGCATCACTGTCCGCGTCATTGGCGGCGGCGGCGATGATGAACTGATTGACGATTCAATTGTGCGCGGGCACTTATGGGGGTTCGTTCCGTTCATCTCGCAAGCGGAAACCCAAACGTATTTTTACGACGACAAGGGCGACAATAAATTCGTCGCTGGCGCGAGTTGTAAAGCTGATAAAAGAAAGTATGAGGAGCCGAAGGCGGGACTAACACAATACTGAGAAATGGAGCCATCGTCAGTCAGAACAGATGAAGTGCGCTATGAATTGTTTTCCGCTAACCATTTTTTATGTTTCTCTGCCGCTGCATTTGGCCACGCGTCCTTCTCGAATTTCCAAAATTCAGGGTTTGCGTATTTAGCCAATGCCCCGAATACTGATTTCTTTTTGGAAATCCGCTTCTTCCTCGTTGTTGCGTGAAAGGAATTTGCCGAATTCGTCAGTTTAGATTTCTTCATCAGTTCCCTCAATGGTTTTCAGTAGGAAAGCTACTCGAAACAGAAATCAACTTCAATCATGATGAACAAAAAGATCCTCTACTTCGTCAGCCTTTGCATTTTGTTTTTATTGAACATCAGTTGTTCACATCAACAAAACATTCTACAACCGAATGTGCCCAAGCCGCTCACCGTCATCGCCATCGGCGACGCGGGTGAGACCGGAAGCATTCTTCGCGGCAACGCGAAATACGTCAACGACATGTTCAACGGTCGGCATGAAGGCGGCAAACCTGATGCGATGATTTTTCTCGGTGATAATTTCTATCCGACCGGGCTCAACTTACCGGCGGATGAAGTCCAATCCAAAATCAAAGGCACGCTCAGACCGTTTCGCGAAACGTTCGAAGGATTAGGTCGGGCGAATGTCCACGCGATTCCCGGCAACCATGATTACTACGCTCGCAACATCATTGATAAGTCGTTGCTCTTCGGATTGATAAGTATCGAAGTTGGACCGATTGGAATTTCCGAGCGAGGCAATCAACGCGAGAAAGAAATCGAGTGGTGGACATATCATTACAAAATGCCCGCAGAAGTGACGTATTCAATTTCTGCTGGAGCCGCGGATAGCGTTCAATTTATTTTCTTCGATTCGGCGTTGCCGTTGCGAACCGACATCGCAACATGGAAACCCGCTCTGGATAGTTTGCGACGATTGCTTTCTGCTTCGGCAACTCGCAAAGGAATTGTCTGGCGCGTTCTCGCACAGCATCATCCCTGGTATTCTGTCGGTGAACACGGCGGGTGGTCTGTGTGGGATGATGAAGCGAACAAGGTCACGTATCTTTCGAACTGCGACAAAGATTCGAATGTGGTTCGCTGGTTCATGAATGATAGTGATCCTGAGGACCTGTGTGCGGAGAAATATCAGGCGATGCTCAATTCTTTGAAGTCGGTGATTCTCGCAAGCGGCGCGAAGATTCAACTTCTGCTCTCTGGTCATGAACACAATTTGCAATTGCTTTCGTATCCGAACCGCGATAACGAATGTCCCACCTGTCCGAAAGTGCATGTTGTTTCGGGCGCGGGCGGCAAAGCGACGATTGTGAAATTTCCTTCTCCGCCAAACGAATTCACTTCATCTCAGCCAAACAAAAAGGGTGAGCCGCTCACAGGATTTGCACAATTGAGGTTTGAGAGCGACACAATGCGAGTCATGTTTTTCAATTCTGCGAATGGTGAGATGATTGATATGGGCGGCGGAAAAAAAGAGTTTTTCATAAACCGGAGCGGCGAGTTGATTCAGCGATAAGTGTTTTTCCAAGAAGCACACGAAGGTTCACGAAGATGTTTTTGAAATTGTTCACAAAGGGAATCTCGGCGCTCTCAGCGTTCTCTGCGGTTCTGTTCTTTTTCTTGATTGCGCAACCGCTCGTTCTCCACGCGCAAGACCAGGACGAAGAAGAAGAGCGGGCAAAGTACCAGCCCTACCGCGACTACGGAACAGATTGGCGGCTCGGCTCGCTGTTTGGCTTGACTCCGGAAGATGGTCTATTGCTCGGGACAGGAGCCATCGTTTACAAGTTCGGCTTCCGCGAATTCCCCTACGTCTATCGCATGTCGCTTGTCGGCGGTGCGACGCTCAGCACGGGGCGATGGAAGTTTGTGTACACGGCAAAGTTTCCTTCGCTTGCAAAAAATCTCTCGCTCGATGTATCAGCGTATGCGTCCGAGCTTGAAGTGAGAAACTTCTATGGCTTTGGCAACGGCACTCAGCACGACGAAGCCTTGGAGAAAAACAATTACTATCGAGTTGCGTCGAGACAATATGTCGTCCAGCCGGAATTGCACATCAAGCTGAACGCCATCACGTCTTTGGGTGTCGGTGTATCATTCAAACATTTTGACACGCGAAACACTTCCGGACGATTCATTGCGACACAGCCGTTGGCTGCTATTGGCGACCGGCGCTCCATCGTCGGAACAGGTGTATCGCTGGCTATTGCGTTTGGTGATGCAGCAGTTGCAACGCGTACCGGATTTTATTTTGGAGCATCCGCGTGGAATTATCCCGACCCGTTCAAAAAGGCAACGCCGTTTCAACGCTACACCGGCGATATGCGCGGATACATGAGCGAAGGAATCGCAACTCTCGCACTTCGCGCGTACGGCGAAAAGGTGAGCGGGTATTTTCCGTTCTATGAATCGGCGTTTCTCGGCGGCGGAAGCAACTTGCGCGGGTACAATCTGAATCGCTTTTCTGGCGACGCGACAGTCGGCGGAAGTGCAGAGCTTCGCTTCGAACTTTTCAAAATGAAACTGCTCGTTCCGACAACTGTCGGCGTGTTTTTGTTCGGCGATGCTGGTCGTGTGTATGTTGAAGGCATCTCGCCCGGCGGCTGGCACGCCGATGC
Source organism: Ignavibacteriota bacterium (assembly GCA_031394795.1). Classification (GTDB taxonomy): domain Bacteria; phylum Bacteroidota; class Ignavibacteria; order UBA10030; family UBA6906; genus CAADGV01. The sequence goes on from JANNUB010000592.1 coordinate 6,059, forward strand.
CGGCGGGGGCATTTCTCTCGCCCCCATCTCTCGCGACCTCACGCTCTCCGTTTCAATTGCAAACTCACCTGAAGGAATTTTTGTGAATGGAGGGTTTGGGTTCTCGTTTTAACATCTTCTTCAATGCATAATATTTACTAGCGCCATTACAGTCCGTAATGGCGTTTTCTTTTTAAGAAACTGATGTTACGCAAGCCGAAGGAAAAAGACGTTGCCGCTCTTGTCAAGGGAAAAAGCCTGACCACGGATTAACACAGATTTCAACGGATCGCTTTTTTTTGTCTTGAATGTCCAATTCCCGAAATGACCTGTGGCGTTCAAATATCAAAAAGGGAAATCCGTGTTCATCTGTGCTAATCCGTGGTGATTCTTAAACTGGTTTTCTTCCAGTGCGTAACATCAGTTAAGTAATCCACAAAATGCGTTATTGACAATACGACATTTTTGTCGTATTCTCTTTTGAGGGAGTTGTCATGCACATTCAACGCGCCGATGAAATCATTCCATCATCACTGCTGATGCGGCAGTTCAATTCCGCGCCGCCGGGAAAATTGTTTTGCCTGCACGGCGATAGGAGTGTGTTCCGACTTTCGCTCTACGCGGCGTCGCACGCGCTGCTCGCTGGCGTTCCCATTGCGTTGCTCGATGGCAGCAATCGTTTCGATGTCTATTACATCGCGGAGTTTGCTCGACGTGCAGCTTCGTCGCGTCTGCATGTAACGCCTGAGCAGTTGCTTGAAAATATATTCGTCTCTCGTGCATTCACCTGTTATCAAATGGAAGCGGCAATCACGGAACGGCTGCCGGCGTTCCTTGCGAAGAAAAAATCTTCCGTTGCAATTATTTTCGGTTTGCTCGATACGTTCTACGATGAGCAAGCGCCGCTGTTTGAAGTGCGGGCAAGCGTTCAGCGCATCATCGCTGCGCTGCAACAGCTCAAGCAAAAAAATATTTCCGTGCTGCTCGCGTCTCTCGACATGAAGCTTGCATCGAGCGAACGCAACGCATTGTTTCCGAAACTTCTCTCGACGATGGATGAATCGTACACGATGATGGAAAGTGAAAACGGTCCGAAAATCTTTCGGGATTCAAACATTATTCACACGAGGAGGACGTATTATGGGTCGCACGGTTCCGACATTCACAATGGTCATCCAGCAAGAAATGGAAAGCTGGTCGAAGTTCCGCCGCGGGTTGCGCAAGGAAGACCAGGACGCTCTCGATGAGCTGTTCCGCGCAGCACGTTTGCAGCTTGCAAGCAGCGCGTACGCGGCACGACCGATTCCATTCGAGAGCATCGCGATGTCAATGATGATCATGCAGCAGCGGATGATTCATGAGTTGCGCGAGAAAATGATGAGGTTGGAGCGGGTGGACGTTTGATTGCTGTCTAAATGGATGTATCTCGTCAAGAAGCAGGACACGGCGGAGCCGTGTCCCTACAATATGTTCCTGTAGGGACACGCCTCCGGCGTGTCCCCCTTGGTGTAAATACACTCCTTCATTTTTCTAAATCGGATTTCAGGATGGAATAAATGACAACGAGCTTTATCTCCTGGCTCTTCGACATCTATCCCTCGTCGCAGGGCATGACGCTTTGGTTCATTGACGTCGAGGGGAGAAAGCGTTGCTGTTGGAAATTATTCGCTCCGTCATTCTTCATGCGCGTGACGGATGAAGATGTGCGGCGCGTTGCTTCGCTCGTCAAATCGTTTCCCTTCAAGATAGAACTTAAGGTTGTGACGCGCAAAGAAATTTGTCGCAACGAGGAATGCAACGTGCTCGAAGTGCGCGTGCACGATACAACCCGCGTGAGGGAAGTCGTCCGGCGACTTGAACATCACTTTCCGCATTTTGTTTTCTATAACTCAGATATTCCGCCTCAGCAAATTTTTCTTTATCGCACCGGACTTTTTCCTTTGGCGTATGGCGAATATTGCGTTGATGAAAGCGGAAAGCTCATCGAGTGGAAACTCGACGATAAATACGACGCGCTCAATTACACGCTTCCGCCGATGACGACGATGAAGCTAACGAATCGCCCGGATTTTGTTTCGCCCAAATTTCGAAAAACATTTCAGCTTGAAGTGGGCTACGACGGAGAGACATTCAGCTTGGAAAGCGAGCAGCCCGCTGATGTACTTCATTCACTCAATCATCATCTCAAGCGCTGCGACCCCGACATTATCATGACGGAATACGGCGACGCGATTTTGCTGCCGATGTTGACGCGGCTTTCATCCGAGCACAAAATTCCATTGATGCTCAACCGCGACGCAAGCGCAGGATATTTTACGACGAGAGAATCGAGCTACTTCGTG
>JANNUB010000002.1:0-14381 GCA_031394795.1 Ignavibacteriota bacterium
CGCAGCGAGCCGCCGTGAACGGGCGTACGCTCAACATCATTTACATAAAGAGAATGCCGTCGGAATAATCTGTCCAGTGCGGCGACGGAAAAATAGCATAAGTGTTGATGATAAATTGTGTCGAATTCCACATGCTCGACCAAATCCACCACGTACGGCACCTCAATAACAGCTACGCCATTTCGCTTGAGAAGTATCCTGATGCCTTCAACAAAGCCGTTCAGATCCGGGACATGCGCAAGGACGTTGTTGGCGAGAAAAACATCAGCCTGTTTGCCCTCGTCGCGCAGTTTCGACGCAAGGTCTTCGGTGAAGAAGGCGTTGAGTGTAGATATCCCCTTTTCGTTTGCAAGGCGCGCCGGACCATCGGCAGGATCAATTCCCAAAACCGGAACGCCCGCATCCACAAAGTGTCTCAACATATACCCATCGTTGCTTGCCGCCTCGACAACAAGACTTGAGCTGTTCAATAAACGCTTTTGGATGATGCTCGCTGCGCTATCACCAAAATGCTTCATCAACGACGGCGACACGGAGGAGTAGTAGGGATAGTTCCGGCAGAAGAGAATCTCCGGGTCAACCGACTCCGTGATTTGGACGAGTGAGCATTGTGGGCAGAAAGCAAGCTCAAGATCGGCAAGAATCTCCGGCTGCCCCAATTGCTCTTCGCACACCAACGCGTCGGCTAAGGGAGTCTTGCCGAAGTCGATGATCAAATCAAGTTTGTTATATCCGCATGAAAAGCACTTTGCCGCACAAATACTCAATGCTATGCCCCAACGAGTTCTTCCTGCTTCCAGCGGAGCGAACCGTCGAGTAATCCGTTGCCAAGCAGATATTTGATATGAGCGATGCGCTTGTAGCGCGGTCCCTCGAATTCTTCAACTGTCAGCCCGATCCGTTTGTATGTATCATAAAGCTCCTCAGCGCCTTTGCGAGCATTCCATTGGGGCTTGAAACCCGGCAGCATTCTCTGAATCTTCGATCCGTCCACACGATAGTTGCGTTTATCCGGCGCTGCATCGGCCGCAAATTGAACGGTGCAATTCGGAACAACGTCTTGAACAATCTCCGCGAGTTCACGGACCTGGTAGTTGTCTCCGGTCCGACACACGTTGAACGCCTGGTTGTGCACGAGTTCGGCCGGGGCACCAAGCGCCGCAACGAATGCGCGGGAGATATCTTCAATGTGAATAATGGGCCTCCATGGCGTTCCATCGCTCTTGATGTACACCTTGCCACTCGTAAATGCCCATGCAACGAGATTGTTGAGAACAAGGTCGAATCGGAGACGTGGAGATACACCGAAAGCAGTCGCATTACGGAGAAAGGTCGGGCTGAAGCTGTCGTCCGCTAACTTGGCGACATCCTGCTCGACGCGAACCTTGGACTCGCCATACGGCGTGACAGGATTGAACGGCGATTCTTCGTTCAGCCAGTTATCGCCGCTTGCACCGTAGTTGCTGCAGGACGAGGAAAAGATGAATCTCTCGACACTTGCTTGCTTTGCCAGTTCGGCAAGGCGAACGGATGCTTGGTAATTGATGTCGAACGTCAGCCGGGGATTCAGATCGCCTAACGGATCATTGGAAAGGCCGGCAAGGTGCAAAATTGCGTCGAACCCGTCCAGGTCGGACACTCCGACGTCACGGATGTCTTTTCTTACTTCCGGAATCTCAACGATGCCGTCTCCAAACGTGCAGCGCCGATAGAGATCAGAGTCCAACCCGACAACTTCGTGCCCTTCGCGCAATAACATAGGAACCAGCACAGTTCCAATATACCCCATGTGGCCTGTAACTAATACGCGCATGCTTCTTCAGTCTTTCCAAACTTGCCAGGGTGCGTTGCCGCGCTGCCACAAGTCTTCGAGCAGCTTTTTGTCGCGCAATGTGTCCATACACTGCCAGAAGCCTTCATGCTTGTATGCCATGAGCTGTCCGTCGGCGGCGAGGCGCTCCATCGGTTCTTTCTCCCACTGCGTGTCGTCGCCGCCGACATAACCGAACACCTCCGGCTCAAGCACAAAGAATGCCCCGTTGATCCATCCTTCAGCCGTTTGAGGTTTCTCCTCAAATGAGGCAATGCGATTTCCATCGAACGTGAGATGCCCGAACCTCGCCGGAGGACGCACTGCGGTCAGCGTAGCGAGCTTACCATGACTTTTGTGAAAAGCGAGCAGGTCGCGTAGATTCACATCCGAAACGCCGTCACCCCATGTTAGCATGAATGTTTCGTTGTCGAGATACTGTTTCAGCCGTTTGATCCGCCCGCCGGTCAGTGTCGAGATTCCGGTGTCCACAAGATCGACATTCCAATCGGGACGATAGCCACCGTGCATGTTTATCCGTCCCGTCTTCAAATTTATTTTTAAATTTCCCGTGAGCGCGGAATAGTCAACCATGTACTTCTTTATGAACTCACCCTTGTAACCAAGGCCGATCACGAAATCGGTGAAACCGTAGAATGCATAATGCATCATGATATGCCAGAGGATGGGACGCCCCCCAACCTCGACCATCGGTTTCGGTTTGATTTCCGTTTCTTCTACAAGGCGACTTCCAACGCCGCCGGCAAGGATTCCGACTTTCAAAACGCCGCCCTCTTCTTTAGTTGGCTCAATTTAGGAACGGTAAGACGCCCCACTCTCGGCTTCACGCGCTGCATGACCCTTTTCCAACGAGCCGGTTCGAGGTACATCCGTTGGTAGAACAGGAAAAGCTGGTAGGAGCAAAACACGCGTTGAGGAGTCGTAAGTGGCACCCGGTTCAGCGAACGCTCATACTCAACGAAACGACGCAGCCGGCTGAACTTGCCGCTCGAGGACGGGTCGAACCACTGCGCAATCGACCGTTTCGTCTTGCATGCGGAGGTCGAGATCATCGGGTGAAAACGACGGTAGAAAAGCCGCTCCGGCACTTCCGCAATCTCTCCAAGCAACGCAAGCTCGCCAAGCAGCACTCGGTCGGAAGATTCATACGGTCCGATACAGGGAGTTTTCTTCAGGTGGTCTAGCCGTATCACGCCGAAGACGGCATTGCAGTCGAGAGGCGTGAGCGTGAATAACTTGAAGCGAATGTGCGGCTGTTCCGCGCGAATGTCGTACCCGTCTTCGAACGCGTCGTTGATGATCCTACCTTGTTCATCGATGACAAGCGTCTTCGGATACGCCAGCGTGACCCCCGGCTCTCTCTCCAACATGGCTACACATCGCTCGATGAACGTTGGCGCGCACAGATCATCGTATGCGGCCCATTTGAAATATTTCCCCGATGCGCGCTCAACAGTCAGATTGTAATTGCGCGCTGCGCCAAGATTTTCTTCGTTGCGATGATACTGAATGCGATGATCCTTTGCTGCATAACGCTCGCAGATCTCAGCAGTTCCATCGGTGGAAGCATTATCGCAAATGATGATCTCGAGATTGGAATACGTTTGCGTGAGAATGGAATCAAGAGCAGCGTTCAGAAATCGCTTACCGTTGTACACCGGAATTCCAACGGTGACGAGCGGCTGTGTAGTATCCATGAGGTCCCCCATTGCAGCAGAATTGTATGGCAAAGAATTATTCTAATGTAGTTACATACTGTCGTGCGTGCAATCCGTTGCAACCAAAAATCTCTTCCTCTTCGATAAGCTAACTATTAACGAATAACTTAAACTTGACAAGCATCAACTCGCAGAGACATACGACAAAACGTTGATGCGCATCTCGGCGCATCACCTATCACAATTCCTACGTCGAAGCATGTACAGATCGTGCGTTGTGACTTGCACAGAGCTTGGTTTTGGATATGCAGAATACTCCCGCTGTTCGCATCAACAATCGCTTCCCAGTCGCCGTGGGGATTCTGCGTTGTCAGCCTGACGCGATACGTCATGTAGTACTTTCCATGCTCATCTTGCCACACCATCTGTATCGCCTCCGCCTGCCCGCCGATCGGCTTCGCATCAGGTGGGAGCGCCGCGCGGACCGCCGCAACCGCCGACGCCGAACTTATTCCGCAATGCGGCAATGCGAGTGTTGTGCCGAGCTTACCGTGCGCGTCATCCACGCGCGACAACGTTGCCGCGAGCGCGACATCCACCCCGGGCGCAATGCGGAACATCGAGACCGTGGCAGTTGTGACAACGATCTTTTTGGCGAGGCATACTCCAAACAGGAGTACACTACTCCGTAGAGTTGTAGGCATAGTAGTTTTTGTCGATGGTGTAGCTTCGTTTGAGGAAACTCTGGAGAGAGTTAGGTGGCGAAGCGGTTTAGGAAAGTAATCTGTAGAAAATATAACTCGCGCGTTACGAGTTTGGAGTGTTGATACTCACATCTTTTTGAAAGGGGTTACGCGTTCATTCTCATCGAGGGGGAACCACATTGGTCGGGAGAAAGCAATGCTGACTTTTCATGCGTGACGGGTTCGGCATTGCAGGGACGACTCGCGCAATGTTTTGAAAAGACATTGCTTTCTCCCTAATTTCTGTTTACCACGGTCATCGCTTCATGGACCGTTTCCTTGAGTGCCTACAGAATCCGGTCGAGCGATTATTGTGGAAATGATTTTCAAAGTATCGTGAAAGAATTTCAGTTTGCGCGTAAGTAAGGAGAAGAGTCAACTTCGTTCAGTGAAGTGAATGAATACCATATTCGGTTCGCGATTTCCGTGATTCGGCACACAGTCTGAAGGAGATTTTTCCCTTGTGTTGGAATTGTGATTTCGGTAGATTAGTGCCGCCATTTTGAGAGATGAACTCTCATTGTGGAGAGCTGGCAGAACGGCTATTACATCCGCCCTGAGGCGGACGCCCGCTTGGGCTTCGAGATTCGATGAAAATAATTTGGAGAGCTGGCAGAACGGCTATTGCACCAGTCTTGAAAACTGGCGCCCGCAAGGGCTTCGAGGTTCGAATCCTCGGCTCTCCGCCCTCATGATGTACTACGTGTATATTTTGTACTCTTCCACCCACGACCAAACCTATGTTGGTCACACCGACGATATCAACTCACGGCTGCATCGTCATAACGCAGGATACTCCACACAGAGGAGTTTCCAACTCGGGCAGAAGCGATGCAACGAGAGCATTGGCTGAAGACCGGAGTTGGTCGGACATTTGTGCGGGCGCGGGTTGCCACGTACATCGGACGGCAGCAATGACCTCAAGGTTCTCCCAATTTATTGACCCTGCGTATCTTCTCCAGCGCCTTCTTCGCCCCGATCGTGAAATTCGGATCGAAGTCGGATTTCACGATGTCGTCGAGAACGGGAATTGCTTCCTTCGCATAGCGGTCGCCGAGTAGTTCAATTGCTTTCTGTTGCAAGCGGAGTGTTGAGCCTTTCGCCAGTTCTATCAGCTTCGCGTTCAGTTCTTTGTCTTGTGGGGCGCATTGGTCCCATGCCTCAATCGCCGCCTGCCGCACGTGTTGGTGATGGCTGCTGCCGGCGTATTGCTTCACAGTCAAAACGCCAGCAGGATCGCCAAGCTCGGCGTACGCTTTCAGACATCCAACAACAATCTCATCGTACCAAGACTTTCGCGCCAGTTGTTGGTTGATAAACTGCCCGTCAAGTTTCTTATCCACCTTCGCCAAGCCCACGATTGCAGTCGCGGCCACATCCGAATGCGAATCGCTGAGGATGATTTCACGCAGCAAGTCTTTCGCTTGCGCGCCGAACTTCGTCAAGGCAAGCACGGCGGCTTTTCTTACGCGGTACTCCGGCGAAGCAAAAGCCCGACGCAAAGTTTTCATCGCCTCATCGGTCCGTAATTCTCCCAGCAGCTGCGCCGCCTCGGCAGCGTCAGCCCAAAACGCCGGCTTCGCGATAGTCTTCGACAGTGTTTCTAATGTTGCTGCGTCTGCCGGATAATTCTCTGCAAGCTGCCGCATCGCCCATAGTCTTGCGGGCATAGCATCGTGCGTTGACTGGTACGCAAGCTCGTCAACTTCCTTCCTAAATGAGATTTCGGCAATCAGACTTCCTTTTCCATCAACGCTTACCATCAACGGCTTCTCGTCGCATTTCAGCACGAAGTGTTCACTCGCCTCTCTCACCCAAATTTTCTCAGTCCATTTTTTGTTCGGCGTTGCGATGGTGATTGCAGCGGGGAGGGTGAACAAGCCTTGTCCTTCAACAATCGGCTGAACCTGTTTCACCGTGAGGTCAATGACTTTTCTTTCTGGAACGAACTTGTAGCTCACTTCAAGTTGTGGATGTCCGCCGCCGCGAATCCACTGCGTGAAAAACCAATCGAGATTCTCCCCCGTCGCTTCCTGAATGGCAATCTTCAAATCATCGCTCACGACATTCTTGAATTCGTGCTTGCGCAAGTAGTAACCGACTGATCGGAAAAATTGCTCATCGCCAAGCACGTCGCGCAGCATGTGAAGAATTGCAGCCCCTTTCAGATACGTCTGGTGTTCGCTAAAAATGACATCGGGGTTATCGTAGTTCGCATACTCAAGGGGTCGAATCTCGTGCTCTTTCTTTACATGCGTGAGGTAATGTTTCTTCGCGAGATCAACATCGAACAACAGTTGGTCGCCTCCAACGGACTTCTCATCCCACAACATCATACAGTAGCTGGCGAAACTTTCGTTCAGCCAAATGTAATTCAGGCTGCGACATGTGAGATTATCGCCGAACCAATGATGCGCCAGCTCGTGCGAGATCGTCGCCTCGGCAGACCAATCGGTGGAATACTCGTCGAACGTCGGCGGACCGAAATCAAGCGGCGCAGTCGAGTCGCGCAGCACACAAACGCGATGACCCGTTACGGTCGTGTGTTCCATCGCGCCAATCGAATAATCGGGCACGGCGATCTGATCGTACTTGTCCCACGGATAGCGATAGTTGAAACGCTCGGAAAAGAACTCCACCATCTTCGTCGTGTTGCGGAATGCGAAGGCTCCTTCTGCGAGCCGCCCACGCGGCACCCAATAGCTCATCGGAATTGTCCCAAAGGCGGGGGCGAGCGTTCCCTCCTCATAATCTCCAACGTACAGCGCGATAAGATAATTGGGATGAGGAAGTGTTTGCAGCCAGTGGTACGTTGTGAACCCTTCCCCTCGCATCATGGTCTCGACGAGCCTTCCGTTCGAGATGGCTGTGTACGGAGTGGGAACATTGATAAGCATCTCGGTTGAGAACTTGTCGTTCACGTCGTTGTAAATCGGAAGCCAGTTCGCGTGCAAGCCGCCTTCGCCGTACGTATCAACGAAGTAGTGGCGAGTTTTCGGGTCGAGACGAAAATACAGTCCGGCTCGCGGCGTTGCGTCGTACGCGATGCTCAGTGTGAGCGTTTCGCCGACGGATTTCGTATGCGGAAGTTTGATGTTGAGCTTCCTGTCTGCCGTAACAAACGAGATGGGAGCTTTTCGCTTTTCATCTCTCACGGATGCGACATTGAGGCGAATGGCGTCGAGCGAGATGCTGTCGAGCGGACGCAGCGGAGCGAGCGTAAGCGTCGCTTCGCCGAAGACTCGTCCTCGCGAAAACTCGAATTCGAGATGCACCTTGAGATGAATGATGTCGAACGTTCGCTCACGGATCGCGTTGAATTTTCCTTCGGGGAGACGTTGGGCGGCGGCGTTGTGAACCAACATGACGAGCACGACGAGCGCAGGAGTTTTCATTTCTGTATCCTTTCGTGGAATTGGAGAGGCAACATGTTGTGCGCCTACGAAATTCTTATGTGTTTTTTTGCAATGGAAAATACTCTGTCAAACATCGGCTCCGTCAGCCTTCCGGTAAATGTGTTTTGCTGGCTCGGATGAAATGACGCGATGAATGTACGATCGCCAAAGACATACGTCGCGCAATGCGCAAACTTCGGCTTCGATGGGAATCTGACTTTCTCTTGATACGCGTTCAGCGCGGCTTCAAATCCAATCCTTCCCAATCCAACAACAACGCGAACGTTTGTGAGCAATTCGATTTCTTTGAGAAGATACGATTTGCAATTCAGAATTTCTTTCGGCGTTGGTTTGTTCTGCGGCGGCGCGCAGCGAAGCGTTGCGGTAATGTAGCAGTCGTTCAGCTTCAATCCATCGTTCCGATGAATAGATTCGGCGTGATTCGCGAAGCCTGCTTTGTGCAGCGCGCGAAAGAGCCAGTTACCGCTGTTATCGCCGGTGAACATTCGTCCCGTTCGGTTGCCTCCATGCGCGGCGGGCGCGAGCCCGACGAGCAACAACCTCGCATTCGGATCGCCAAAACTGGGAATGGGTCTTCCCCAATACTCTTCGTCGGCAAAGCGCTTTACTTTTTCGCGCGCAACTTTCTCGCGCCAGCAGACGAGGCGAGGACAAAGACGGCAGGTGACAGTTTGTGCTTGAAGCTTTGTAATTTGTCGCGAATCAACCATATACAACATAGATAATCTGCAAACCAAGCTCAACATCTTTAGAATCAGACGGTGAGCAGTGTACGCCAAGAGTTCAAAACTGACTCATATCCCTCCCAAACACCTTCGCCTTCAACCAATCGAACATCACGAGGATTTTGTTTCTGAGGCTGACGATTCTTGTGAGGTAGGCAGAACGCCAGAAGAGCCAGGTCGTCCAGCCGCGACCTTTGTAGCCTTCCAAATCCGCAAGCGCGCGGTTGCCGCCGACGTACGCGAGCATGCCGAGATGTTTGTATTGGAACTCTTCGACGTGCTCGTTGCGTGCCCGGCGCGTCATGGCCTTTGCAAGGTATTTTCCCTGCTGCTGCGCGACTTGCGACGTCGCGGGAAGAGGATTGCTTTCTATGATTGTGCAATCGCCAAGAGCGTAGATGTTGTCAAAACCTCTTACGCGGAAGAACGTGTCGATGATAAGCCGCGAGCGATTATCTTTGAGGAGATTGATTTGCTCGATGAATTTCGTCGGTCCGTTGCCCGTGCTCCAGAGGAGGAGTCCGTACGGAAGCTCGGAGCCGTCCTTCAGATGCATCGTCCGCTCCTCGACGCGGACAACGGGAGATTCCGTCAGCACGCTAATGCGATTTCTGCGAAAGAGATTCGTCGCGTAGTCGCGCAGCTTCTCGTCGAATGTACTGAGGATTTCTTTGGTCGCTTCGACGAGTGTGATTTTCGATTCCGCGACAAGCTGGGGATAGGATTTCTGCAGATCCTCCACCGTGAAGTCGTGCAGCTCGGCGGCAAACTCGACGCCCGTAGGTCCGCCGCCGCAGACAACGAAGTGGAGCAATCGCTCTCTTTCTTCAACGCTAACGCCCGGAAGATTCGCCCGCTCGAAATTCTGAATGATGCGTTGGCGAAGCTCCCGCGCATCCTGCAGCTCCTTCAAAAACATCGCATGGTCGGCAACGCCCGGAACGCCGAACGTGTTGCTCACCGCGCCGACCGCGATCACCAACACATCATACGTGGCTGAAAACTCATGACCATCGAGCGCGCTTGTACAGAACACGACCCGCCGTGATGGATCAAGACCGATTGCGCGTGCATGAAAGAACTGAACGTCAGCCCGCGCCCGACGAATCGGCTCGATGATGCTGCGGAATTCTATCGTGCCGACCGTCGTGCTCGGCAGAAGTGGCGTGAAAAGAAAATGGTTGCGCGGACTGACGACGATGATGTCGTAGTCGTCTTTCAGATACTTGACAAGATTGAACGCGCCGAAGCCCGTGCCCAATACAACGAGTTTTGTGCGAGTGGAAGACATGGAGTAATGGAGTGTTGGAGTATCGGATTAATGGTTCGACGAATCGGTCGCTTGCTCAACGACGTTTTGGGAGTTGTGGACGCTGATATTGCTGAAGTGAGGAAGAAGCGGAGCGATGGAGTAAGAGACTGCAAACGAAAGAGGGTGAGATTCTTCACTTCGCTTCGCCGAGTTTATCCTGAGCGTAGTCGAAGGGTTCAGAATTTAGAAACTGCAACTTCACTTCAACCGGCAACACTTCATTCATCGAGCCGGTGCGATACCCTTGCAGGTCGAGCGTAACGTAGGTGAAGCCGAGCTGCTTCATATGAGGAACGATTTTCGCGCGAAGCTCTTCATCGAGCAGGCGAGTGATTTCTTGTGGGCCAACTTCGATGCGCGCCGTCCGTTCATCGTGAAAGCGAACGCGGAAGGAGCGAAATCCTTCGTCGCGCAAAAATGTCTCTGCATTGTCGATGCGCGTGAGATTTTCTTTTGTGATGCTCATGCCGTAGGGAAAGCGGGACGATAAACAAGCAAACGCCGGTTTATCCCACGTCGGCAAGCCGAGATGTTGTGAAATTTCGCGGACCTCCACTTTGCTCAGTTCAGCTTCAAGCAACGGCGAGCGAACATGCATTTCAGATTTCGCTCTCATGCCCGGACGAAAGTCGCCAACGTCGTCCGTGATTGTTCCGTCGGCAATCCATTTCATTCCTTCGCGCTCGGCAATCCCCTTGAGCTTGCCGAACAATTCCGTCTTGCAAAAGTAGCAGCGGTTGGCAGGATTCTCTTTGAATTTGAGAATATCGGTCTCTTCCGTGTTCACGATAGCGAAGCGGGCGCCGATGCTTTCCGCGATCTTTACCGCTTCTTCAAACTCACGCGTCGGATACGTTTCCGAACGTCCGATCATCGCGACAACATTTTCGCATAAAACATCAACGGCGACCTTCAACAGCAACGTGCTATCCACGCCGCCCGAATAGCCGATGGCGACGCTTTCCATTTCAAGCAGAATGGATTTGAGTTTCAGGTATTTTTCGTTCACAGATTCAGAAAGCATTCATCACACCACATCAAACAAAAATCCCGTCGAAGAATTTCTTGACGGGACAATATACAAATGTTGTGGGCGTTTTTACAGCAGGATTGCATCAATAGCGATCATCAGCGTCGGAAGGGAAATTGACCGAATCGTCTCGCCCCGCCCAAACGATAGCACGGCTTGGTACTTTCCTTCCTGCGGTCGTGCGTATTGTGTTATGGTGTTGGTATTCAGATTGTACAGCCATACTTCGTGAATTCCCGCTTTCGCATAGACCGGAATTTTTCTTCCTCTGTCGTAACCGACGGAGGAGTCCGCCACTTCAACGAGCAGAAACGTATCCGTGGGAGTGGGATGAGAATTGCGGTAAAAGTCCTCACGCCGTTTCAGTATTGCAATATCGGGTAAAGGTTCGTGCTTCTCGCTCAGGCGGATTGGATTCTGTACACTCACTATCGCAGACTCGCCGACCGAAGTGAGAAGTAGGCTCGAGAATTTTGTCACCGCCGCCGCGTGCCTGCTTCCAATCGGACTCATCTGAACTATTTCTCCATCAAGAAGTTCAACGCGATCATCTTCGTCGAGCAGCCCGACTTCGGCAAGCTTGTAATATTCATCAACGGTGAAATATCGTTGATTGCCGTTGGCGTGAACGAGGATGATCTTCCCATCATACAATTCAAGGTGTTCGTTCTGCCGCAAGATTCCCGCAGCTGACATCTTGTGATAACTCTCGTAATCAAAAAGCCGCTTTGCCACTTCCATGTTCATCCCTTCAGCATGTCGCTCACATCAACGGCAACGGATGGCAATAGTGCCGGTCGAATCTTCTCCCCGATCCTATATTCGCGAACTTCTGTGTACACACCATTGATGGGATTCGTGAACGACTCGATTGCCTCTTCGGGCAAATTCACGAGCCACACTTCTGGGATTCCCTCGTCGGCGTACCGCGGTACTTTCACGTTGCGATCATAATCATACGTGGTTTCCGCCACTTCGATGACGAGGATGATGTCCTTGGGACGGAAAGGTTCATCGTCTTCAACACGGCGAGCAATCACAATATCCGGCTGTGGCTCATCATTTTCGCTCAATCGAATTGGGTTTTGAATGCTGACGATGAATTCGTCTGGCACAAGTTTCGTCAATCGCTTATTGAAGCGATTGACACAATTCATATGTCGAATGCCAATCGGGCTCATTTGAACGATCTCTCCAGCAATAAGCTCCACACGTTCATCCGGTTTCAAGATGCCGACTTCCGCCATCTTGTAGTATTCGTCAACCGATATTCGCCGAACAGCGACTTCCATTGGAGATTCTCTTGTTACACAGGGTTCATTTCTGCAGCAGTTGCCTGAATTCCATGAGCGACTTTGCGTCCGGAAACTCTTCCGCAAATACGGAGCGCAGGTCAGGATTGAGCTTGAATGAGTTTTTGAGCGAGTCAATCGCCTCGAGCGTTCTGTTCATTAAGATCAGAGCTTTCGCTCTACAGTAGTACGGCTCAGCCGACATGGGGTTCATTTCCAACGCCACGTCGAAAGCCGTCAGCGACTGATTCACTTTTCCCAGCTCGAGGAGCGTTTCCCCGTAATCGAGCCATCCTTCATCGTTGGCCGGTTCGAGCTTGGTTACCATTTTGTACGCGACGACGGATTCCTCTATCCGTCCCATGTTGTAGAGCAAGTCCGCTTTTGCATACCACAAATCGCTGTAGTCGTTGCAGAGAGAAAGCGCCGTGTCGTAATCGCTGAGCGCGCACTTGAGCTGTCCGACCGAATCGTGGCAGCTGCCCCTGCCGAAATACGATTCGTAGTGTTTCGCATCGTATGCGATGGCCTTTGAGAACGCCTCAATCGCCGGCGCGTAGTCGCCGAGTTCTTCAAATGCGTTCCCCAGGTTATGCCACGCCGGAACGTCCCGCTCGTCAAACTTGATTGTTTCTTTGTAACAGATGATCGCGTCGTCGAGCCGGCCCAGGTTCGCGTACGCATTCCCTTTGTTGTACCATGCGGCGGGGAAATTCTCGTGGATGGCGAGCGCCGTGTCGTAGCTTTCAATCGCACGATGAAAGTTGTACATCCTGTTCAGCACGATGCCGCGATTATACCATGCGTTGTAGTTGTACGGATCGAGGTTCAGATGCTCGTCATAGCACCGGAGCGACTCTGCGGGCTGGTCGAGGTAGTCGTAACAGAAGCCAAGCTCATACCACGCCTCGCGGTGCCAGGGATAACCGTCAACGATGAACTTGAAAATCTGCACCGCATCCGGATACCGCGCCACTTTCTCCAGCGTGATGCCTTTGTTGAAGAGCGCATCGAGATTGTCGGGATCGACGTCAAGCGCTTTTTCGAAGCACGCCATTGCCTCCTCGGATTTGCTCAGGTCGTCGAGCGCGATGCCTTTGTTGATCAAGACCTCGGGGTCAACTGGGTTCAGGCTCAACGCCCTTTCGTAGCTCTCGATTGCCTCCTCGTAACGGTAGAGGTTGCCGAGAATCAATCCCTTCCGCTGCCACGCTTCGGCGCTGTACGGGATGTAGGTAAGGAGCTGGTTGATAAAATGGAGAGCGTCTTCGTACTTTTCGCTATCCCAATAGTATGAGACTATTTCTTCGAGCGCTTCGACGCTGGAAAGGCGCGACGAGCCGTTGCTCAGTTTATCCTTCAGCTTCTGAAGTTCATCGTCGGAACGGTCGCCATCCAACGGATCACCGTCATCTTCATTTGTGAAATCGAAGGGGTTCATACTCGATCTCCTTTCGTTTCCTTGAGAGTAAGGAAATCAAAAAGGTCAATGGAGTCAAGACCCCGTTTGCGACATAGGTCTTCATTCCTCTTTGCGATTTTACTTCGTATCCAAAATAACCGGCAACCCACCTTTGCCCGAACCAATGATCACGACTTTTGAATTTTGAGAAGTGGCGAGTTTCTCTGTCGCTTCAATTCCTTTCCATTGCAGCAACTGATCGCTGAGCCCGGTTGCTACAATTTTCTGGAAGTCTGCGATACCTTGCGCTTCAATTCGTTTTCTGTCGGCTTCTTGCTTCTCTTTTGTGAGAATGAATTCCATACGCTGGCTTTCCTGGTCGGCGCGTTGCTTTGTTTCGATCGCTTCCGTCAACTGCGTTGGGAGAGCAACGTTGCGCAACGGCGTTGATTCAACGATAACGCCGCGGGGGCTTACCGTTGCAGAGAGTTCTTTTTGAATATTCAGGCTCAACTGTTCGCGCTCGCTTGAATACAATGCGCTTGCCTGGAAGCTTGCCGTGACGGAACGGCTGATCGAGCGAAATTGCGGGATGAGTATGATGTTTTCAAAATCACCGCCGCTGATCGTTTGGTACACACGCGCGGCAGAGTCGGGGTTGAGTCGGTAGAGCGCGCTAATCTCAAGTCCGATAGTCAAACCTTCTCGCGAAAGAACCTGCATGTTCTCCTTCAGCTCATGCGTTTGAATCGAGAATTTTATGACGTTCGCCAGCGGGTTAACGAAGTTGATGCCCGCGGGCAAGGTTTCCGGCTTCACGATGCCGAAAAAATTTACCACGCCGACATGTCCGGCAGGAATGACAGTGATGGTTTGCAAAAACGCAAGCGCAGCGAAAAAGAACATCGCGAGTCCGGCGAGTGTGCTCGTGGTTCTGTAGCGAATGTTCTTCTCGTCATGATACTTGCTTCG
>JANNUB010000010.1:0-8578 GCA_031394795.1 Ignavibacteriota bacterium
GTGAATTTGCTGAAGCGTTTGGTTAGACTTGTAACTTCTATCGCATTATCTGACATTGCATTTCCAATTCTGAGCGAAGCGAAGAATCTGACTCTTGCACGAACCACTACTGTAGGTTCAGGGTTCAAGGTTCAGGGTTAGCACATGAACCTTGAACCTTGAACCTTGAACCCAACACTCCATCATTCCGCTCCAACCGCTTTGCTAAGTCTCGCTCTCGCCGCCTCATGCTCAACAAGCGCGCCCGAGTAATTCGTTTTCGCTTGCAGCAACACGACGTTCGCATCCAATAATTCAGTTGAAGTCGCAAGACCTTGTTTGAATTTATCGTTCGTGCTTCGCTGGTTTTCAACTGCTTGTTCAATGGCGAGCATTGCGACCTGCACTTTTTCTTTTGCACGCGCAACCGCGAGCGACTGACGTTTTACATCGAGCGAAATGTTATCCTTCATTTGTTCATACATCAATTCATTCTGATGCAACTGCGCTTTCGCTTGTTCGGCTTGATGCGATGTCGCTCCCCAATTCAACACATCGAACGAAAGATTCACACCGATATCCCACGTTCCTTTGAACTCATCTTTCGTCGGCTGATAGCGCTGGTTCGGACGAGCGTACGTGTAGCCGCCCGTGAGAAAGAGTTGAGGAAACCAATTTCCTTGTGCCGCGCTGACGGTGGCTTTTGCAGCTTCAACGCGTGATTGCATTGCTTGCAAGTCCGAACGATTGCTCAAGGCTTTCGATGCTACGGTCTGCTCAGTTTCTTCCTTGTCGCCCGGTCTGAACGGCTTGCCTTCCGGTTCCGCTGGCGGCCAGGGCTGCGATGCAAGTTTGATTTCCGTTTCCAACGGTTGGCCGATGATATTATTCAAGTTCATCATCGCAAGCTGAACATCGTTCGATGCGTCAATTTGCGTGAGCTTTGCATTGTTCAATTGGAGCTGAATTTTAAGCAAGTCATTGCGTGTGGCAATGCCGGCTTTTAACAAGTTCTTCGTATCGTTCTCAAAGGTTAGAAGACGAACGACATTTTCATCCATGAACTTTTTTGATTCGAGCGTTTGATAGAGCGTCCAGTATGCAACGGTAATGTTCAGCGTGAGGTCAGCATTATCGTTTTTGTTTTCGTATTCGCTCGCCTTCGCAAGATAGTCTGCAGCACGCGCATTGCTTTCCAATTTGAATCCGGTAAAGAGTGGCTGCTGAAGCTGAACTCGCGCGTTGTAATTGTTCAACACGATTGGTGAAAGAACATACGGCTTGGTCGAACCCGGCAACGTCACTTGAAACGGGTCAACATCGCTCAGGCGCTGATAGCTTGCAGACAATTTGATTGATGGAAGAAGATTCGTGTACGCTTCGCTCGCCTTCGCTGAAGCCGCATCAACCTTTACGGAAGAAATCTTCAAGGCTCGACTGTTCTCTTGCCCGATTTTAATTGCATCGGCAAGAGTGAGAACTTTCGGCGTTTGCGACTGTCCACCCTGGAATACGAACAAGAGAAGCATTGCAGGTATCACAAAAAGGACAAGGCGGAGCCTTGTTCCTACAAAAGCCCATATCCTCTTGGCGTCTTGGCGTCTTGGCGGTTTATTTTGAAAAGTCATGCTGCATCCTCATTCGTTTCATTATGGGTGAGTAACGAGATAAACACATTTTCGAGTGATGGTGTAATCACCCGCCAGCTCTCGATTGCAATTCCGTTTTGTTCAAATATCGATTCGATGTGTGGAAAATCCTTTGACGCATCTTCAACATTCACATTCAACCTGTCACCAAACGCTTGAACTTCTTTCACGGCGGATTCTGCCTTCAGCAGCTTGAACGCATCGCGCACGCGGTCGCACACAATCTCAATCACCTCACCATTCATCAGCTTCTTCAAATTCGCAGGCTTATCAATTTGCATGATTTCCCCTTTATTCATTAGGGCAACACGCGTGCAACGCTCCGCTTCATCGAGATACGGCGCGCTCATCACGATGGTGATTCCACTCTTTAGTAAGCTGTGCAGAATCTTCCAGAAATCCCGGCGGGAAACAGGGTCGACTCCTGTTGTCGGCTCGTCGAGGAAAATAATTTTCGGCGTGTGAACCAGCGTGCAGGCAAGCGCGAGTTTTTGCTTCATCCCACCTGAAAGCTTCTCGGCAAGCCTGCCCCTGAATTGTGTGAGACGTGTAAACTCCAACAACTCTTCACGCCTCGCTTTGTAATCATACACTTTGTTGATTTCGGCAAAGAACTCGATGTTCTCATCAATACTCAAGTCACCATAGAGCGAGAAGCGTTGTGAGAGATAGCCAATCTCTTTTTTCACATCATCAGGTTGGTGGATAATGTCGTGCCCAAGCACGATCGCGGTTCCTGAAGTTGGAGCAAGAATTCCGCAGAGCATCCGAATCGTCGTCGTTTTCCCCGCGCCATCCGGACCGACGATGCCGAACATTTCGCCGCGCTGGATGTTGAGGCTGATGTTGTGTACTGCTTTAATCTCGTCAAACGACTTTGAAAGATTCTGTATGTCAATTGCTGAGTTGGTCATTTGTCATTTGTCATTAGTCATTGGAATGCTAATGGGTTTGGGTTCATTGATGAAACTTCTTCACAATCGAATGATTCCATGGTTCGTCATTTGTAGTTCGTCATGACTAATGGCAATGCTAACGGATTTCGGTTCACGAAAATGGCTTTCATCGAGTTGAGGATCTTCACAGATAGCTACACGGTGTTGAGCAAACATAGAAGTTCTTGACTCACAAATGACCAATGACCAATGACTAATGACAATCTTCTAAATCCGAAAAAATCATTATTCGTGCAAAAAGTCACTTGACAAAACTAATGACCAATGACTACTGACTAATGACCAACCGAGCATCCGCAGGCAACCCAGGCTTCAACACGCCGTCTTTGTTTTCAACCTCTATCTTCACACCGAAGACAAGCTTTGTTCGTTCTTCTTTCGTCTGAACATTTTTTGGAGTAAACTCAGCGTTCGGCGAAATGTACACGACCTTTCCCTGGTGTGCTTTGTCCGGGCTGCTGTCAGTTCTCACTTCTGCAGTTTGACCGACGTGGACTTTGCCGAGCTGTTGCTCGTTGACGTAGATAGTGAGTTTCACTTTGTCGAGATATGTAATACGGATAACGTTGGCTCCCATCGTTACAAGCTCCCCGACTTCAACCGCCTTCAGCGAAACAATACCTTCGGACGGGGCGAGAATGTAACAGTCACGGACTTTCTTTCGAAGCTGGTCAGCCTGCGCAGCGGCTTGTTCACGCCGAGCATGTGCCGCATCAATTTCACTCTTTCGTAAACCGCGAACAAGTTTCTGATATGTTTGCTGGGCAGCAACATAACGGGAGTACACATCATCATATTGCTTCTGTGTGATCGTCTGCGCTGCAAGTAATTCTTTCATGCGGTTGTAATCTGTTTCCGCAGTCTTGAACGCAGTCTCCGCCAGTAGAATATCTTCCTTGCGTGAGCCTTCAAGCGCGAGACGATATTGCGCATCCGCAGCAGCAGCATTTGCCGCGGCTGACCGCAGTTGGATTTGATAATCCGCATCATCGATGATGAGGAGCGTGTCGCCTTTTGACACTCTCGTCCCTTCATCAACACGGACGGCTGAAATTTTCCCCGCGACTTCTGTTCCGATATTGATGTCGGTTCCTTCAATTGTCCCGGACGCTTCGATGATGTTCTTATCGACGCCGGAACAACCGGTGAGAAGAACAGTCAGAACTGCGGCAGAAAGAAAATAGCGCTGCATGATTTCCTCAAATGATTATTGATGATTTTCGATTTCCTTATGCACATGTCATTCTGAACGGAGCGAAGCGAAGTGAAGAATCCAGTTGCCTACCCTGCTCTCTGGATTCTTCGACCCTGAAAAGCGGGTCTCAGAATGACAAGTCAACCAGCCGGTTGCGCCGCAAGCCGCATTTCTTCAAACTGCACTCTCCCCTGCTGCGTCAACGCTCCAACAAAAAACACACTCAGAATTTCACGAATGGCGTCGCTCACCGAAAACGATTCGTTCGCCAGGATATGGGGCTGCATGATGCCGTCGATTGCGCTCACTACACACATCAGAAAGACCCGCTTGTTCATCTCGGGCCGCATCGTTCCCTCACTCACACCCTGCGTGATAAGACGGTTGAAGACATCCGACATTCGTTCGCGACGAAACGCTTCGATGCGTTTCCATAACTGCGGCATGCGCTTCTTGATATCCTGACCAAACGCTGGAAACAGCCTGCTCGTAGAAGTTGCAAGCACCGTGATAATTTCGGAATGCTTTTCGACCGCACTCTTATCGCTCTGCATGATGCGTTCAATATTCGTTCGGACTCCGCCCATGATGCGTTCCATGATTTGGTGAACGACATCTTCCTTGCCCGTGAAGAGTTTGTAGAAAGTCTTTTTGCTCATGCCAAGTTCACCGGCAATTTCGTCGACAGTGATTTTGGCGAAACCCTCATTCAAAAATTTCTCATGGCAATGAGCCATGATTTTTTCTTTTATGATGTCGTCTTCGGGCATTGTCATCTCAGGAAACTGTTTTTGTATATATCGTTTCCATTGGTACGAAAGAAAAGCCTTATTTCAAAGGCTACTCTATGTGGAAACTTGTTGCGTATCTTTCGTTTCCAATATACGCTTACGAGGGAGCCAAGTCAAGAGCTTCGGAGATTAAATATTTGCAAGGTTTGGGGTGGGATGGAGTGAAACTTGATGCGCTATCGAAGCTTTCATTCTTCCATGAGTGTAAGCAACTCATGCGTCTTCCAGACACGAACAACTGATTGCCGTTCAAAGTCTTTGTCGTTCGACCAGATTCCATATTGTGAAATGAAAGTGCAAGCGCGAGAAACGCTGCGTCATGGGGGTCGATGTCTTTCATGATTTCACTCGCTTGCTCACAGTATTGAGCCAACGTGTTATCGGGAACGAGCGTTGTCCGCTCAAGGAGTAGATTGACTATGTGTTTGAATGCCGAGTCAGAGACGCGGGCTTTATCGACGAGATACGGACGATGTTTGTCGATTTCTACAAGAGCGTACTCTGAAAGGAAGAACTCGAACTCGTCCGAGACGAGAATGTTGCGGGTTGTGGAGTTCTTCAGTATTGCAGCGAAAATGATATTGGAATCGAGAACGAGCCTCATCTCAGTTTTGCATATCGCTCAGCGAGACCTCGCTTTACCTTTTTATCCAACTCTTCAACATCTGCTTCGGTGAGCGTACTGTTTTTTGTAAGCTCATCCAGCAGCTTCAGCTTTTTCGCGTATTCGCTCACCGATTGGAAGGCGATCCGCTGCCAGTTCACAGTGGGGTATGAGTCCATGATTGTCTTGATCTCTGCCGGAATATCGATTGTCAATTGCAGCATACTTTGCTCCTCCCTTTTGTTCGGCTAAACAAAACTACGAACTGAGATATGGCTACCAAATAATTTGAACAATCTTGCTGTACAACCCAAACTTTTCATCTTTTGTAATAATTGCCAGATTTTCAAAATGAGCTGCAGCCAGAAGGTAACGGTCAAAAGGGTCACGGTGCGATTCATCAAAATCAATACTGTTGTATGTTTCAAGGTGTTCATCTTTAACAGGCAACATTTCATAGCCCGACAAATAAACTGACTTTATGAATTCGGACAGTGGAATTTTAAAATCGGGCAGTTTGCCGATTTTCATTTTTATGGCTACTTCAAACAAACTGATTTTACTTACCCAAAACAGGTTTTCAGGGTTTTGCAGAATATTTTTCACCTTAGTAGGCAGTTTACTTTGTTCGGCAATTGCCCAAATACAAGCATGAGTGTCAAGTAAATAATTCATGGTTACATGTAATCTTTCAAATCATCCAATGGCTCATTAAAATCATCGGGCAGTTTTATCTTGCCATCCAGCATCCCCAGTATTATTTTCTGCTTTGCCTTTTTAACAATACCTTCTTCGGGAGTAAGAAAGGTAACCATTACATCTGCTTTTGTCTTTGCAGGAGGTTCTTCTGTAAGGGTAATTTTGCCGTGGTCGTAAACACCTTTTATTGTATTCAGCATAGCTTTCTTTCAATGTTCGAATGAGATTCAATTAACTTCTGGATATCTACAGGAATATCGATTGTCAATTGCACCATGCTTTGCTCCTCCCTTTGTTCGACAAAACCAAGCTACGAACTGAGTTGACCAAATGCAAATACGCTTACGAGAGAGACAAGTCAAGAGTTGCAGAGATTAAATAATCGTAAAGTCGCTGATGATGATGTAGGAAACAAACAAGGCAACTGCAAATGTAGTTGTGTGGTTTGTGGCGTACATTATTTATTCACTGGAAATTGCTTGATAGGCAAATGAACAAATCACCATGAGAATGAAGAAGCCGATTGCCGCAAGAACCTGAAAATGGAAAATGCTGGCAATCATGGCGAACAGTGATGCGAGACCTCCGAAGAAGAGAGCAATTTTCCAAAACCAACGCCGGGTTAGCAAAAAAATGAAGATCGCTCCAACAATTAATAATGTTACTTCCATAGCTTTGCGTACTCAAAATAATCAATTTCTTGTGAGCTTCCGATCTTGAACCGAGCGCGTCGTGTTGCTGCTTGCGGCTCTTTTGAGATTGAGCGTAGTCCTGATTTCACCAAGATGCATCGGGACTATTTGGCATTTACTCAGTGGACTTCTTGGGTTGATCGAACTTGAAAAATCGGTTGAGAAGGACAGCATACTCTGGTTGTGCGCTAGCGAGATTGCTCTGCGCTCCCTGATAGGCTTGCAGGTATTTGAATTGGTTGACATCCGCCGAAAGCAAACACTTGTAGTAAGTCGCCAGGTTAACGAGCATGAGTTGATCAAGTCGCGAAATGTCCTTTGTCTTGTCCACGATTTGCTGAAAATCGGTTGGTGTATAAGGTAACGACCAACCATGAGGTATGGTCTCCTCATAAATTTCTTTCATGTCCCGCTGTATTTTCGTCATGCCAGCAAGGAGTAGCGAGTCTTTGCGGTGGTAGAGTGGAATCGATGATTCCACAATTTCAAGATTAGCTCGATATTCAATTTCACTTTTAGGTTCCGAGATGAACTTGGACCATAATTGCAGATCCTGCTCATGAAAGGACTTCAAATCATCCAAAACTTGGTTTGCCTCTTTCATCTTCTGGGCTATCCTTTGATCTTGTGTCGGTACGAAGTAGGCAACGATTGGCGTAAAGAAAGCGGCGACTACGAAAGCAATAATCCCGGAATAAAGAGACCGGCGCCAAAGAATTTTAACTCTTTTCAAATATTTGTTTCGTAGCACGAAGTAAACAAATATCGCAGCAACGACAGTGAGAAGTCTAAGGGCACTATTGTACAGTCCGTACGTTGTGTATACTTTTTCCATTCCTTTGAAAGTCAACCCAGCAAGGATATACCATCCCCAACCCCAAGTCTTCTCTTTCCATGCGACAAGGAGAGTTATCAGCACGATCATGATCAGAAGGAAAATGATCGCGGCACCGTCAATTCCAGCAGGTGAAAACGTCTGCCAGACGACAAGCATGCTTAGGGTGAAGAAGCCACCGATGATGAGGATGACGATTTGGGATTTGTTAAGATTTTTCCACCAAGAAGTCCTTGCTGGTTTTACCAAGCTGTCTCCTGAAGTTTGACTTCGAGCTGCTGATGCCACTGTTGACTTCGGAGGAGTTGGTGGCTTGGAATGGTCTTCCAAAGCGAAGTCGATCATTTTTTTAAGTTCAGTCGGTTTCGATGTCTCGACCTTCGATAGATCAAAACCGCAGCCATCGCAAAACTTCTGGTCATCCAGTTGAATTTTGTGACCACAATGTGGACAGAACATTTGATTTACCTTTCAAACCAACTGCAGGCGTGGGATCTAACTTTCGCAACAGCGCAGGCCCTTGAATGAACTCACTTGTAGCGCAAACTGTGAACAAACCGAGCTCCAACAAATGAGTGAACGTCGCCGTTGTTTTTGTCAAGCGCCGCGCTGTTTACGAATGATTTCCGGAGTTACGACTCCACCAAATACTCGGCCTTGAATTGGCGTTTTCTTCTTCCTGTCGTAGATGTCCACGGGTTTCTTTTCAAGGACGGAGAGAATCAGTTCCTGTGTAACCAAACAACTATCGCGAAGGTCATTGAGCATGGATGTGAATGCGGTCCAAGGGTCAGCAGATACTTTATCCTTGATAGATGTCGTGAACTTTGCTTCAAATTCGGAAAAGAACTTATCAACTAGTCGCAATCTTCCATAGATGTTCTGTATTACGTCACGTTCAATTGGTTTCAAGAGTTTCATTATTAGTCCTAAACTCGTGTCAAAGACTGCTGTTGCTGATGATACACTACTAGCCGGAAGAATGCGCTTTGTCTCAAGCGCATTCAAGATATTCTTAATGGTGTCCTTCTTGTGTTCAAGTTGGAAGTAGTTAGATTCGAGCTCATCGAAAAGAGCCTTGCGGATCCTTCGATTCTCCCGAAATTGCCGAATGATTCGAGCTGTCTCCGTTAGCGAAAAACCGAGAGAAACACCGATTAGCGCCCACAGCTCTTTTC
>JANNUB010000027.1:0-6891 GCA_031394795.1 Ignavibacteriota bacterium
CCCGAATTCATGATTTAGAATCTCAGACGGAAACAAGTGCTGATTTTGGCTTGAGTTTCTATCAAGGTGAATCAAGAGAAAAAATCGAATCGGCAATTCACAAGGCAATTCAGTTTGGGACACCATACAATCTTGAGTTGCAATTGACCAGCGCTACGGGTAATTGTAAGTGGGTAAGAACTATCGGCGTGCCAATTCGAGATGGAGACAAAGTGGTGAAACTGCGGGGATCATTTCAGGACATCACCGAGCGCAAGCAGGCGGAAGAGAAAGTTGAACGATCCCGCGAGCTGCTGCGTGCACTCACAGCGCGGCTGCAGGCCATACGTGAGGAAGAGCGAACAAGAATCGCACGCGAAATCCACGATGAGCTGGGTCAGTCGCTGACGGCGTTGAAAATGGATCTGTCGTGGTGTTCAAATAGGATGGCGGCAGATCGGAATCCGCTGTTTGATAAAACAAAATCCATGATAGATCTTGTGGACGAGACAGTCCGTACGGTCAGAAGAATCGCCACCGATCTGAGACCTGGAATTCTTGATGACCTGGGTTTAGTGGCAGCTATTGAATGGCAAGCGGAGGAGTTTCAGCGTCGATCGGGCATTACATGTTCGCTCACGACGGAGATTGAGGACCTCGTTCTCGATGAGGCACGCACCACAGCCGTGTTTCGCATTTTCCAGGAATCTCTGACAAATGTCACGAGGCATTCAGAGGCAACGCATGTGGACGTCCGCTTGAAAAAGAACAATGCTTTTCTTACTCTGGAAATACGCGATAACGGAAAAGGGATTTCACCGACCGAACGTTCGGGAGCGACATCCCTTGGGCTTCTTGGGATGAGAGAGCGTGCACGGCTTCTTGGCGGAGAGTTCACGATAAGTGGAGCCGAAGGCGCGGGAACTACTGTCGTGGTGAGAATTCCAAACCGACCATAATGCGTCCCACATGATAAACATCCTTATTGCTGATGACCACGCCATTGTGCGTCAAGGTCTGAAACAGATCATCGCCGATCAAACGGATATGCGCGTAGGCGGCGAAGCAGACAATGGCATTGCAGCCCTCGAGCTTCTCCGAAAACAAAACTGGGATATCGCCGTGATTGATATCTCGATGCCGGGCAGAGGGGGGTTGGACATCCTGAAAGAGATCAAGAGCGAGCGTCCCAAGCTGCCGTTGTTGGTTCTCAGCATGCATCCCGAAGACCAGTATGCCCTTCGTGCTCTCAAAGCAGGTGCGGCAGGCTACATCACCAAAGAATCGGCGCCCGAAGAGCTTGTCACTGCTATCCGAAAAATTCTTAGTGGCAGAAAATACGTGAGTCAATCACTTGCCGAAAAGATGGCGGATGAAATTGTCGGAGGCAGTGAAAAGCCTTTGCACGAACAACTCTCCAACCGTGAGCTGCAAGTCCTCTGCATGATTGCCTCCGGCAAAACGGTTTCCGAAATCGGAAAAGAACTTTCGCTGAGCGTGAAAACGATCAGCACCTATCGCGCCCGCATCCTTGAAAAGATGAATATGAAAAACAACGCTGAGCTTACGCACTACGCCATCACCAGCAAATTGGTGGAGTAGATACACACCCCTTGCCGAAGGCATCCCATCGGGAAAATCCCCTCTCCCCTGCGCGCTGCCTTTCGCACAGAGGGGACTTTTGTCCTGCGTAACTAAACCTCCGACCTTGTAGGAAAAACACCTACAAGCGGTAGTCCCCCATCTTACTTCACATTCATCGTTTCGCCGATACAACTCCGCCTCCTCGAACTCTATATTGCATGCGATTGCATGCGCATTTAATTTGCCGGGTGCAACTGAGTGTACTTGATCCGTACCCCCTAAATACCGGAAGCGATGTGTGCCGGTACAAAGGGGACAAGCGCGGGGTTGCTCTCCACCAGAGCAGCCCCCGCATTTTTGTCTCACATGATGTGAGGCGAACCGTAGTTGCTCAGTGACAAATACCGGAACACTTGCATGATGGTAGGCACGTTTGTGAAGCATAATGATCTAAGGGTTCTCATCGTTGATGATTCACCCATCGTTCGTGCTCGATCGGTGGAGGCATTATCCGCAATTGAAACGATCGAAGTCGTCGGCCAGGCTCAAGACGTTCAGGAAGCCAGACAACTTTTCCAACAACTCAAACCGCATGCAGTTGTCCTTGACATCCGCCTGCCCGGGGGAAATGGCATTGATGTGCTTCGGTACATCAAAGAACAAGCGCCCTATACAATGGTGATTATCCTTACAAATTTTTCTGATGAGCACTATAGGAAGGCGTGCATACAGGCAGGCGCAGACTATTTTCTTGACAAATCGAACGAGTTTGACGCAGTTTCCACTCTGCTTGTCAATGCAAGAAGCAGCGGCGGGAAAGGGGGGACACGATGAAAGAGGTTCCGATGCGCGTATTGCTCGTGGAAGACAACGTGTCAGAAGCAGCTGCGTTGTGCGGGTTCTTGATTGAAGCGCCCAACACCGATGTTGATTTGGTGCACGTCGGATCTTTGGAAGAAGGCAAAACAATTGCTGCGTTCAGAAAAATAGATGTTATTCTGTTGGACTTGTTTCTTCCTGACTCCAGTGGGTTGCAAAGTATCATCAGCATGAATGATGTTGCACCGTCGGTGCCAATTGTCGCGCTTACGAGTGTCAGCGACAATGGACTTTCGCTGGAAGCTGTTCGGGTTGGGGCGCAGGATTACCTTGTGAAAGGTGAAATGGATAGCCGACTCCTTGCGCGGGCGTTGCGGTACGCGATCGAACGCAAGCAAGCGCAAGAGCAACTGCGCCAGAGCGAGGAACATTTCCGTTCGCTCATTGAAAACTCTCTTGACGTCATTACGATTCTCAAGCAGGATGGAACAATACGCTACGCAAGTCCCTCCGTCAAACGCGTGCTCGGGTATTTACCGAAAGAACTGGTGAAGAGGAATGCGTTTGAGTTGGTTCATCCTGAAGACGCGTTCGACCTGCGCAGCCTTTTCCTCCGCATAGTCCAGACCCCGGGGTTCGTAGGATTCGCGGAGTTTCGCTTCCGACGCAAAGATGGTTCATGGTGTAATCTTGAAGCCGTTGGTAAGTTCCTAAAGGATGATTCTGAGACGGAGGGCGTTGTCGTCAACTCTCGCGACATCACGGAGCGCAGGCAGGCAGAGGGAGCGTTGCGTGAGATGGATGAGCAGTATCGTCGCATCGTTGAGACTGCACAAGAGGGCATCTGGATGATTGACGCACAGAACAAAACGTCATTCGTCAACAAAAAAATGGCAGAGATGTTGGGCGTCACTGTGGACGATATGATGAGGACACCGTTGTTCGAGTTTATGGATGAAGAAGGGCGTGCAGTCGCGGCAGCCAACATCGAGCGTCGTACCTCAGAACAGCACGAACTCAAGTTCCGCCGCAAGGACGGAGCTGACTTGTGGGCACTCCTCTCGACCAATCCGATCTTTGACGACGAGGGTCGGTACGCCGGAGCGTTGGCAATGGTCACTGACATCACCCAGCGGAAGAAAGATGAAGCACAGTTGCTCACGTTGTCCCGTGCAGTCGAGCAAAGCCCAACTTCAATCGTCATAACTGATACATCAGGAGGCATCGAGTATGTGAACCCCAAGTTCACGCAGATAACAGGCTACAGTGCTGAAGAGGTCGTGGGAAAGAATCCACGCGTGCTTAAATCGGGAAAAACTCCTCCTGAAGAATACAAGCACCTTTGGGAAACGATTACCTCTGGCGCCGAATGGCAAGGGGAGTTTCTCAACGTACGCAAGGATGGTACGACGTTCTGGGAGTTTGCATCAATTTCGCCGGTACGAAATGCTGCCGGCACGATTACACACTTCGTCGCGGTGAAAGAAGACATCACAGAGCGCAAGCGGGCGGAAGAAAAGCTCCGTCACAGCGAAGAGCGCTACCGGCTCCTCTTCGAAGAGAACTTGACGGGCAATTTTGTATCAACGCCTGATGGGGTGCTGCTGTCATGTAACATGGCGTTCGCTCGTATTTTCGGGTTCGCGTCGGTACAAGAGGCAATGCAAAGCAATGTGAAATTGCTTTATCCGGAAGACAGCCAACGAGAAGCGCTCATGACTCAACTTCTGAAGAAGAAGAGAATTGAAAACTATGAGCAGGTCTTGCGTCGGCGCGATGGCACACTGATTCACGCCGTCGAAAACGTCATCGGTGCCTTTGATGAGCAAGGTGAGCTCGTCGAGATAAAAGGCTACCTCTTCGATGATACGAAGAGGAAGCTCTTGGAAGAGCAAATGATACAAATGCAAAAGATGGAGAGCATTGGTACTCTTGCCGGCGGCATCGCGCACGACTTCAACAACATCCTTGGAATTATCCTCGGGCACTCCACGATGCTTGATGCACTCGTGGATAATCCGGACAAGCTTTCCAAAAGCATTGGGACAATTAACAAGGCTGTGGAACGCGGCTCCGGTTTGGTACGACAGATTCTGACGTTTGCCAGAAAGACAAATGTACTGTTCGAGCCAGTTCGGCTGAACGATCTGATCAGCGAAATAGAAAAAATGCTCGAGGGGACATTTCCAAAGACCATTGAAATCTCGCTGCAACTCGAAAAGAATCTTCCATTCATCGATGCCGATCGCACACAACTCCACCAGACACTGCTCAACCTTTGCGTGAATGCTCGCGACGCGATGCCTGATGGCGGGACACTGATGATCAGCACAAGCAATATCACAGGAGGCCAACTTCGCGAACGAATTCGCGACGCAGCAGCAACCGAGTATGTTCACGTGTGTGTTTCCGATACAGGCACCGGCATGGATGAGACTGCCAAGCAGCGAATGTTTGAGCCGTTCTTTACAACAAAAGAAATGGGGAAAGGGACTGGCTTAGGTCTTTCTGTTGTCTATGGCATCATGAAAAGTCACCATGGGTACATTGATGTAGAAACTGCTCGCGGTCATGGAGCGACCTTCCATCTCTATTTCCCGGTTCCGGGAATAAATGCTGAATCCAAGAACACTGATGAGGAGAAGAATTCCGAATCTGCCGGCGGTCCTGAGACTATTCTCTTCGTAGAAGATGAAGAAATGCTGCGCGAGCTGGTGAGCAACCTTCTGCAAGCAAAGGGGTACGGGGTATTGACGGCGGCAGATGGTCTCGAAGCAGTCGCTGTGTACACACGGAAGAAAGATGAAATCGCGTTGGTCTTGACCGACATGGGGTTGCCGAAAATGTCAGGTCTGGCGATGGTAAAGAGGATGAGGGAACTTAATCCGACAGTCAAGGTGATTTTGGCGAGCGGATACCTGCCTCCTGAAGACAAACCGGAATTAGAGAGAATTGATGCGCTGGAATTTATTGAGAAGCCATACTTGCCGGACGATTTGTTCAGAAAAATTCGGGAGGTTATTGATGGTCAGGCATCGGCTCAAACCACATCTTGAAGGCTATTCGTATTGTTATTGATCGAGCGACCGAAGACTAATGGATGCACTGTCAACGGCTAACCAGGAGTGGCCTAGGCAGTGCAGGCACAGGCAGGCAGTGTGGACGGGTGCATTAAGCGATGTGGGTCCTGCCTGTGCCGATTTTCAATTAGCGTCAAAAGAAGAAAAGGCTACGAAACACTCCGAGTCATCGAAAGCAGTAGCAACTCTTTTGCCGTAGATGACTTACGTCGTCCTCACGCGTCGCTCCCACCAAGTGGCGTCGTGGGGACACGTTTCTGATTGAGACAATTCGTTCTCAATGCTCCCCCCGAACTGCCGTCCCAACCCACCGGCATTCGGGGTCATATTTGTTTTTGGGAGAAGTTGTTAGATTTGTCCTCCCGATGAGCGTGAATGAATTCAACGAGAACAAATGACGAAGAAGAAATCGAACCGAACATCTTCAAAAAGGAAATCACAAAACACCGAACAGTTGCCGACGTTTTGCGACTACGCTTGTTCGCGCGCCAGCTTTCCATCGGCAGATGCAGTCGGTGCACGCCGAAGAGAAATTGCCGTGTGGTGCACGCTCGCGAACAGGTTCAACAATAAGAACGCACGATGGCTCGTGCGCAACTGAACTTGCTTACTCGTCGCGATGAACCGTTTCCATTGAAAAGGCGGGAAGACACACGGCGACGTACTCCGCTCCTTCATCGCCCGGCGTCGAGTACTGCACCCACTCGCCTTTATGCGCGATGATTGCTTCGCCCGCGTGAACGTCAACCCTCTCCTGCTTTGTTGAAACCCGCAGCATTCCTTTCAGCACGACAGTGAACTCATCGAACTCCGGCGCTTGCCCCGGTTCGACCCAGCCGCCTGGGCTTCTCATGCGCGCTACACTCAGCGCACTCGTCTTCGAGTTCACGCGGCCGATGTACTCTTCGATGATCTTCGGCTTGTTGCCTGCCGATTTGATGATGGAGGGAGATTTGATGTGTGTGGGCATGATTCGTATTGCGGATTTGTGATTTCGGATTTCTGATTTCTGATTTCTGACCTCTGACCTCTGACCTCTAACCTCTGACCTCTGACCTCTGACTTGAGGGAAAACGCATCATTGATTTGTCCGTCGCTTCCAAAAATCTCTGAATGCCATCAGCCTCGGCAGTCCCTCGCGGTCTTTCGCGCGGTTTGCTGCTTGCTTACTCGCAATAATATCGTCCGGGTGACAGACGGGGAAGCCATCAATAGTGATATGACGTGCCCACGCTTCGGTAAAGTTCTCAATTCCGTCCGGCGCGAAGATCAAATCAACATCAAACGGCCCGTTCTTCAATTGGACAAAATCTTTCCCTTCAAGTATCTCCGAGGATTCGTCCGCCGAAAGCGCAAACCCGATTTCCTTCAACGCGGAAACAAGCGCCTGACCGTTTTCAGCAGACTTCATCGGAAAAAGATCAACATC
>JANNUB010000110.1:0-3557 GCA_031394795.1 Ignavibacteriota bacterium
TTATTGAGAGCTTCAGGGAAGAGTACGTTCCTTTTGATGAGTGGCATCATTTAGCTGCCGGAAAACGATTTTTTTTTCTTGACATTTGGAAAGGAGTACAGTACCTTAGCTCAGGTAATAAGGCTCCCATGAATGCCCTGGTGGACGGCAATTGATTTCTGTATTTGACTCTGGTTGATTACCGATTATCGATTACGTGGGGTAGTCTGTAATCCTATATTGAATCCCGGGAAATTCGGGAGCGTGCTGTTTTGACATAGGCGTAACCGGAAATGAACGCGGGCACCGCAATGAGATCCCCCTTCATGACTTGCAGTTTGAGTCTTCTGCCCTGGATTCCTGCGCCTAGTGCTTATCCTCAATCTCGCCCTTCTCCAGCCATCTCATCTCATTCAATTAGCGCCTCCGCAACAGGCTCCTCGAGAATTCTCAGCGAGGAGTTCGACCTGCTGTATGAAGGCCGCTACTTCTCCATTGACAATCACAATGTCGCAATAAGCGACGCTACTACAACACACACAACCCATAAGGAGGGTCATTTATGCAAAAGTACATCAAGCCAACAGTTGTTACGTACACTGCTGAGCAAATCCTCAAGCAACATGAAGTCTGCGCATTAAGCTTCTGAGCCGGTGTTGCTGTGAAGCCGGGGGTCCAGCAAGTGGACCTCTGGCTTCGAGGTTCTTGCCCTGCCAGCGGGAGAGTTTCTGTTGAGTGAGGTGGAACGAGTGGTCAAGGTGATGCTGTTACGAGCGGTGTGTACATTTACCTTGATGGCCAGCCGAGTTCATTGCATCGCTGCGGATGATACTGATGAAGCAATCAGGCAAACTCGAAGAAGACGGGCGGTAATTCTGTTTCCTGCCCATTTCAAGTCATATCCTGACGCCTCAGAGCCGCCTGATCTCTCCAGAGGGTCCGATGAAGCGCACTACCTGCCCTGAAAAAGAGCCTGACGACCTTACAAAAAAAATCGTGCAACCTTTTCTGTTGTGGAACGACTATTGAATATGGCGGGCACGGAGCGATCTGTGGTTTCGGTTCTGTAGTCGAATTGGAACAAGCGCCACAATGAGCGCAGGTTATTAGATTTTCTCCCATGATGCAGCATCATCAGCGAATCAAATCACTGATCAACTAACAGCCTCGGAGGAAACTCTTGCATGAGTACATGTTTTGTGGGCGGGTAAGACTGTGCGAGAGTTCGGCGCAGCGTTAATTTCCTATTGTGTCAAAATAAACTGAACAAGGAGGATTTATGCAAAAGCGTAATATGTTAAGGATTCTCATCCTTTGTACGTTGGGAACTTTGGTTGCTCCACAAATTGTGTTTGCGCAGCCAATCTTGATCGACTTTAACAACCCGTCCGGCCTTCGGAATGCCACCTTATATCCCCCCGGTGTAGATGTCGGAGTTGCCTCTACCTTTGCAAATTCTTATGCGGAAGATGGCATGGTTTTTACAGATGGTGTTCACCCTCCTGACCCAGCACTTGGACCGGTCGAGTCGGGTCATTATCACCTTGTTTATGAAGACCCTAGTGTATCATTCGAGTTCCGGGGAGGTAAGTACGTATCTGTAAGGTGCGTTGGCGGCGTGTTTATGAGCGTTAGCGGCGTGGCTAAACCGGTTTGCACTAGCGGAACCATTGTACTTGCTGGGGACGCGGCAAGTCAACCGAGGAGACTGACAACTCATGCCCCTGGTGCTGTGGTTCAAATGATATATGACCCAGAGGGAGATGGAGTGCCTAATCCATTCAACTTGATAAGTCTTCAGGTTCTCGGAGGAAAGCTTAACGTTGGGATAAAATCTCTTGATATAGGAATAGCTATATACAACGACTTGACCGCTGGCGTCGAATGGGGTCTAATTGGGGCCACCAATCTGACGCGTGCGACTCTGGAGTTTCCAGTATCATTTCGAAATAATTTTCTCGTAGACAACATCGTCTTTGAACCGGTCATTTCCTCCCCACCCCCCCCTCCCTCACCGAGACAATCAGCCTTGACTATAATTGATACCTCTTCTAGCATAGGATTTCCTTCAATGATTGAACGCCTTCATAATGCTGTTCTCCCCAGTTGTTTGTGTTGTGTGATCATCCCGGGCCCGCCCAAACAGCTGCAAGTTACTGTCCAAAGTATTGGGAGTGGACTTGCCAGTATAGCAGTCCTCACAGCAACGAATGCCTCAGTAAGTGTTCCGCCGTTCACCAGTGGCACCCTTACCCCAGTGATAATCACTGCTACGAAAATCAATCAGAGCCAGTCTTCCACAGTGCGCTTGAGGGTCACCGATGTCGCCGGCAATGCGATCGAGTGCGATCCTGTGTACACAACGATCTCCGCGCAAATACCGCAGAGCTTCAGCTTGAGCGCGAACTATCCAAACCCGTTCAACCCAACGACGAGGATCAACTTCAGCATTGCACGAGCGGAGAGTCCGACGTTCGTAACGCTCAAGGTGTTCGACATTCTCGGTCGAGAAGTTCGCACGTTGTTCGCGGAGCCGATGCAAGCCGGAGAATACTCAGTGGAGTGGGATGGAAAGAATGAACTCGGCAAAGAAGTTCCCAGCGGTGTGTATCTTTATCGGATGATCGCAGGCGAGTTCAACGCCTCGAGACGGATGACGTTGATGAAGTAATATGCCAAACTCGAAAAGAGATGGGCGGGAATTCTGTTTTCCGACTATCTATAGTCATATCCTCCCGCCTCACAGCCGCCTGATCTCTCCAGACGCTGAGATGAAAGTTGTGCGACTTTTTCTCTGGCGGAACGACTATTGAATATGGTGGGCACAGAGCGATTACTGGTTTCGGCTCTGTAGTCGAGTTGGAACAAGCTGCACAATGAGGGCTTGTTGATGGATTCTGTCCCATGATGCAGCGTTATCAGCGAATCAATTCTCTCATCAACTAACAGCCTCGGAGGAAACTCTTGCATGAGCACATATGTTGTGGGCGGTTAAGGCTGTGCGAGAGATCGGTGCAGCGATGATCATCTACTCTATCGAAAATAAACAAGGAGGATTTATGCAAAGGAACAACGTGTTAGGGCTTCTCGTCCTTTTCCTGTTTGCAGCTTTAGTTGCTGCACAAATAGGGTTTGCGCAGTGGTCGAGCAACTCCAGCGCGAACACGCCGATCGACACTAGCCGAAACGATCAACTGACGCCGGATCTTGTCTCCGATGGCGCTGGAGGAGCAATTATTGTTTGGCAAAGCAAGCAACAGATGGGTCCAAATGTCGATATTCTCGCAAAACGAATCGACGCATCGGGAGCCCCGGTTTGGGGAGCGAACGCCATCGTAATCTGCGATTCACGAAACGAGAAAGGTCCGCCGCAAATTGTGAGTGATGGAGCAGGAGGAGCAATAATTGCTTGGGTAGATCGTCGTACCATTAACACCAATAACGATACGGGAGCCGATATCTACGTGCAACGATTGAACACCGCAGGCATACCGCAGTGGACTGCAAATGGAGTTCCCATCTGCTCGACTGCAAGGGATCAGACCGGCCCTGTTATCGCGAGCGACGGTGCTGGTGGT
>JANNUB010000125.1:0-5224 GCA_031394795.1 Ignavibacteriota bacterium
TGAAGAGAATGTGTTTTAACCCTGAGCGAAGCGAAGGGTCTCGCCTGCGTTGGAATTGAGACCCTCTAAGAGAATAGTGTTTCATAAATTTCTGAGTCTCTGAGCGATTGCCCGTTCAAAAGCGCGTTCACACCCCTGTCATCACGCTGAAGCGTGATGACGGTCCCCACTCAAGAGGGGAATACTGCTCGTCTTCGACGAGCGAACACACACCAAGAAAAATAACTCCTCGCCGAAGGCGAGCGGGGATTCCCCTCTTGAGAGGGGATAGTTTTTGACCGAAGGTCAAAAACAGGGGTGTGCCCATTTCAGTACGTTGACAGTGCAATCAAAAACGTGGCAACGCGTTTTGCAAAGGCATCTGCCTCTTGCGTTCCAGCCCGATTCATCGGGCTTCGTTCGGACAGCATGACCGTTTACGATCATGCGAGAATTAGACGACAAAAAAACAGCTCTTGACAAATCCCTTTGAATATATTATATTTGAATTAGAATATTTCAAATTCAAAGTAATAATCAGTGAAAACAACTGCAAAATACGGTAAAAAAGCAGATTCAGCACTTATGTTGTGGGTGAAACTCGCTCGCGCGTTCTCCGTGTTTCAAAAGGCGACCATCAAGGATATTGAAACTTATGGCTTGACGCAAGCGCAATTCGGCGCGCTCGAATGTCTCGGTCACCTCGGCGCGATGACGATTGGTCAATTGTGCAAGAAAAATCTCGTCAGTGGCGGCAACATGACGGTTGTTGTGGACAATTTGGAGAAGCAGGAACTTGTGGAACGGTTGCACAGCAAAGAAGACCGTCGTGCAATCGTCGTCCAACTGACGCCGAAAGGAAAGAAGCTCTTCGCCGACATTTTTCCGAAACATGCGAAGTATGTTTCCGCGCTGCCAACTGCGTTGAACGAGAGGGAACAAAAAGAGCTAAGCCGATTGTTGAAGAAGTTAGGTTTGTCGCTGCAAGAACCGTCGTGTCCTGTCCAGCGAAATTGAAATCAAAGAGAAAGAAGCAGATGGAATTCCTTACCGTTGCAGAAAGAAGTGCAGGTGTTGACCAACAAATTCCGATTCATGCGCCGCTTGCCCGTCGTCGAAGCCCGAAGGGTTTTTTCCGGAAAGCGGTTGAGGAGGAAACGCTCTTGAGCCTCTTCGAAGCTGCGCGTTGGGCTCCGTCGAGTTTCAACGAACAGCCGTGGCGATTCATCGTTGCAACGAAGGACAATGGCGATGAGTTTGGGAAATTACTCGCAACGCTTTCTCCGACAAATCAAGAATGGGCAAAGGATGCGAGTGTGCTGATTGCAGTCGCCGCGAAATTGAATTTGGAGAGGAACGGAAAAGCGAATCGGCACGCGCAGTACGACACGGGCGGAGCAGTAGCGAACTTGACGACCCAAGCGGTATCGTTGGGCTTGCAAGTGCACCAGATGGCTGGATTCGATTCGTCAAAGCTCCGCGAAACATTTGGCATCCCGTTGGACTATGAGCCGATGGCGGTGATTGCGGCCGGCTATGCGGATGAAGTTCAGTTATCGCAGAAGCAGCGCGTACGAAAAGAATTAGGCGAGCTGGTGTTTGAAGGAGTCTGGTCGAACACCTCACGCATTGTCAAGAAGAGCGAGAAAGGAATTTAGATGAATCAATTCATGGTGGATATAACGCTGCCAGCGGAGCTGACGGAAGAATTCTTTTTGCTCATTCCGAAGCAGCGAGCATTGGTTCACAAATTGTTTGCTGAAGGAAAGCTCACGAGCTATGCGCTTGCGCTCGACCGCTCGAGATTGTGGGCGACGATCGCTGCGGAATCGGAGGAAGAGGTCACGCAGATTCTCTCATTGCTTCCACTCAGAAAATTCATGCAGATTGAAATTCATCAGCTCGCGTTTCACCAGGATGCGGCGATGAGCATTGCGCGCATTTCAATGAACTGAGTCTCTACCATTACAATAATCCAATAATCCAATAACAAAAGGAGCAACACAATGATAAAATCCCTTCTCACACTTCTCATCGGGGGAATGCTTTTCACTTCTGCAAACGCGCAATCGGTGTGGAAAGTGGACAAGAGTCACAGTAATGTGGACTTTACCGTTATACACTTAGTGATTTCGGAAGTGCGCGGGAATTTCAAGGACTTCGACGCAACGCTCACGAGCGATAAGCCTGATTTCAGTGACATGAAGCTCGATGCGACTATCCAAACTGCGTCGGTGTTTACGGATAACGAGAGTCGAGATAAACATCTTCGCTCGAACGATTTCTTCAACGCGGATAGTTTTAAGACGATTGCGTTCAAGAGCACATCGGTGAAAAAGACAGGGAAGGACAGGTATGCAATTACGGGCGACCTGACGATTCGCGACATAACCAAACCGGTTGTGCTCGACACAAAGTTCCGCGGAACAATTGTTGACCCGTGGGGAAACACGAAGGCGGGATTCAGCGCAACGACGAAAGTTGACCGATTTGTGTTCGGCACAACGTGGGATAAGAAAATTGAAACAGGCGGACTTGTCGTCGGGAAAGAAGTTCAGATCACGCTGAACATGGAACTCAACAAACAGAAGCCGGAAGAAAAGAAAGATGCAAAGAAATAAAAAAGCACTCCGCCATCAGAAAGGCAGCAACACATCCTCCACAAACAAAGGAAAACACAATGGCTGACAAAAAAATCATCGCAGTGCTTGGCGCGACGGGCGCGCAAGGCGGCGGCTTGGCCCGCGCAATTTTGAACGACCCGAACGGCGGCTTTGCCGTGCGAGCAATTGTTCGTGATGTCAATTCGGACAAAGCAAAGGCACTCGCGAAGCTGGGGGCTGAACTTGTTTCTGGAGATGTTGATGATGTCGAGAGTTTGAAGCGGGCGTTCAAAGGCGCGTACGGCGTATATGGAGTGACGTTCTATTGGGCGCACTTTTCTCCTGAAAAGGAAACTGCTCAAGCAAAAGACATTGCGCGTGCCGCGAAAGACGCGGGCGTGCAACACGTCATTTGGTCAACGTTCGAAGACACGCGCAACAGTATTCCGTTGAGCGACAATCGCATGCCGACGCTGATGGGCAAATACAAAGTGCCGCACTTCGATTCGAAGGGTGAAGCGAACGACACGTTCACGCAACTCGGTGTGCCGACAACATTCTTGCTGACGTCGTTCTACTGGGAAAACTTTATTTATTTCGGCATGGGTCCGAAGAAAGGACCCGACGGAGAACTCGCAATCACGATGCCCATGGGTGACAAAAAACTTCCGGGCATGGCGGCGGAGGACATTGGCAAATGCGCGTACGGAATTTTCAAACGGAGTCGCGAGTTTATCGGCAAGACGGTTGGCGTTGCGGGCGAACATTTGACGGGCGCGCAAATGGCGTCGTCGTTCAGCAAAGCGATTGGTCAAGGCGTTCGTTACAATGCAGTGCCGCCCGATGTCTATCGCAGTTTCGGTTTTCCTGGCGCCGAGGACCTTGGCAACATGTTCCAGTTCAAAGTGGATTTTCAGGAAGCGTATTGCGGCGCTCGGAGTATCGAAACTTCCCGCGCATTGAATCCCGCGTTGTTAACGTTCGACGCGTGGTTGGCGCAAAACAAGAACCGAATTCCTCTGGGGTAGACGTGCCGTGTCGCTGCCGGAAGGAACTCACATCTCGCACGTTCAGCTTCGCGTGAAGGATCTCGTAAGCGAGCTGTCGTTCTATCGCGGGCTTCTTGGTTTTCACGAAGCGAACCACTTCGATTCAACGCTTGCCCTGTCCTCCTCCGTGCCTACCGACCATGGAGCGAGGGCGGGGCAGCTGTCTGTTCAACTTCTTTTGACTGAATCCATAAACGCGGTTGCGCGTCCGCCGCGAACGACGGGATTGTTTCATGTAGCAATTCTATATCCGAATCGCGTCGAGCTTGCGAAAACCTTATTACGGTTGATTCGCAACGGTTATCCCATTCAAGGCGCGGCTGACCATCTTGTGAGTGAAGCAATTTACCTCGCCGACCCTGAAGGTAACGGCGTGGAGTTGTATTGCGACAGGCCGAAGGAAAGTTGGCGATGGTCGAACGGTGAAATCGCAATGGCAACAGAGCCGCTCCATGTTGAAGCGTTATTGAAAGAGGCTGATGGAAAAGAGTGGACTGAAATTCATCCTCAGACCGACATCGGACATATTCATTTGAATGTTGGTAGTCTTGCACGTGTGGAGGAGTTTTACTCGAAACAACTTGGCTTCGATGTTACGGCGCGTTCATATTCTGGGGCGTTGTTTCTTTCGGCTGGTGGCTATCATCATCATATCGGCGTGAATGTTTGGGCGGGAAGAAATGCGCAGCATCCGCCAGAGAATTCTTTGGGGTTGATTTCGTTTGGAATTGCTGTGCCGAATGCCGCGCAAGAAACGCTGACCGACCCCGATGGCATTGAAGTAGAAATAATTCCGACTAACGCGAAAGAATGAAGCTTACACTTCTTCCTGAAAAATTTGCGATGGTAAAGTTGTCGCCGACAGACAAAATCCCAACATGGGCAACTCGAGGCAATTTCTTTTCACTCACGCGAACACTCGACGAACTCTCCATCGTCACACTTGAAGAATCTCTCCCGCAAACTGTCGCCGCAAACAAAGGCTGGCGAGCGTTTCAGGTTCAGGGTCCGATTGATTTTTCTGAGGTTGGAGTTTTGAATTCACTGACCGCGCCGTTGGCTAAAGCGGGCATTAGCATCTTTGCGATTTCAACTTACGACACGGATTATGTTTTGGTGAAGGAAGAAAACCTCATGCGTGCGATTGACGCGTTGCGAGGTCATCTTGTGAATGATTGAACTCCTGATGAGGCGGGAGGTTAGAGGTCAGACGTCAGACGAGAGTCGCCTCGTGCCTCGGTTGCAGCAGTTTCGCTATGAGTCCGGTCCATCCCGTTTGGTGTGAGGCGCCGAGTCCAACTCCGGTATCTCCGTGAAAGTACTCGTGAAAGAGAAGGTAGTCTTTGAAGTGCGGATCGGTCTGCATCTTTTTGTTTTTCCCCATTGCAGGTCGGACGCCATGCTCGTTTCGCAGGAAGAGTCTTGTTAATCGTTTCGCAAGTTCGTTCGCGACATCATTCATGGTCACGAAATTGCCGGAACTCGTCGGGTATTCTATTTTGAAATCGTCTCCATAATAGTGATGAAACTTCTGAAGCGATTCGATGATGAGAAAGTTGACGGGGAGCCAGACCGGTCCGCGCCAATTCGAAT
>JANNUB010000450.1:0-4673 GCA_031394795.1 Ignavibacteriota bacterium
CTTCCCGAAGGATATGGCAGCAGCACGGAGCGATATCCTGTTGTTTATCATTTGCACGGTATCGGTGGCAGCCAAGGGGGCGGACAGAACACGACTGTCCCAAACTCATTCAAACAGGCAAGGCAACAAGGGCTGATCGGACGGGTGATTATAGTGTTCCCGAATGGATACACAAACAGCATGTGGGCAGATAGCCGCGATATGGCAAAGCCCGCCGAGACGAATGTCGTGGCAGAGTTGATTCCT
The DNA here is from genome assembly GCA_031394795.1 of Ignavibacteriota bacterium. Classification (GTDB taxonomy): domain Bacteria; phylum Bacteroidota; class Ignavibacteria; order UBA10030; family UBA6906; genus CAADGV01. Next base: position 247 of record JANNUB010000450.1, read on the forward strand.
CACATTGACTCGATGTATCGAACACTTCCTTATCGCAGGTATCGTATCATTGAGGGCTTCTCCATGGGAGGCTTTGGCGCGGCAAAGTTCATCGCAAAGTTTCCGCATTTGTTTAGAGCATGCGTTGTGTACGATGGAGCGATGATACCGACGTGGCAGAATTTTGTGCAGCGGCATGCGGATCTTGCCACCGAGATTTTCGCGAACGACTCCACCTATTTCTATCAATTCTCACCGTACGCGCAAGCAACAATCAATGCCGGTGTATTGCGTGACAGTGCGAGGATTCGCGTCGTGAAGGGCGCACTCAGCGACAATCAAACGTATCGCGACCACCTTTCAAGTCTCAATATTTCCGTGGACTATGTGGCAACAACCTGCGGACACGAATTAGGCTGTCTGCTGAATGCTGAGGGTCTCAACTCTGCCGCGTTTATTGCGGCGGCAATGAACACAACAACAGGTGTTGACGCGAACGAGTCCCCGCTTCCGCGAACTCCTTTTTTACATCAGAATTATCCTAATCCGTTCAACCCGTCCACGCGCATTGCCTTCTCGGTTCAGGGTTCAGGGTTCACCACGTTGAAGGTGTTTGATGTGTTGGGAAGGGAGGTCGCGACGCTGGTGAATGAGGTTCAGGATGCAGGATTCAAGTCTGAAGTTTGATGCATCGGGATTGTCGAGCGGCGTGTATTTCTACAGGCTCAATGCCGGAAGTTTTTCGGCGAGTAAGAAGCTCTTGGTTGTGAAATAGTGAGAGAACAGGCACACAGGTATTCGCGACTCATGTCATCTTGAGGTGATCAGATGAAACAAACAATTTCGTTTCTCTTCATCATTTTCTCTGTCCACCAATCTGCATTCGGACAACAGTGGTTCAGGACGGGACAACGCGCCGACCTGATGCTCTCGGGAGTGGATTTCAACAACACGGGCGGACCTCTGCTGTACAACCATCCGAGCGGCATCGCAAGTAACGGTACAAAATTCCTCGTGTGCGATAGATTCAACAACCGTGTGTTAGTGTGGAACTCGCCCCCCGCGCAATGGAATACTCCTCCCGATTTCGTACTTGGACAACAGAACTTTATCACGAACGATCCAGGGACAACAAAAAGCCAGATGAACTGGCCCGGCAACTCATCGGTAGCGGCAAGCGGAGCGCTGATTGTTGCCGACACGGATAACGACCGCGCGTTGATATGGAATCAGTTCCCAACACAAAACGGGGAAACAGCGAATGTCGAAATCAATCTTGCCCAGATTGGTGGTGGGTACGGCTGGCCATGGGGCGTGTGGACTGATGGAACACGGCTCGCAGTTGTTGCAACTCAGGGTTCAGCAATACTCTTTTGGAATGCGATTCCGACAGTGGACAATCAACAGCCATCATACACTATTCGTTTGCCGCAATTCGGGACGCCGAGAAATATTTCTACGGATGGATCAACATTTTTCTTTATCGGCGATCATAATGCGCGCGTGAATGGTAACCCGGGAACATTTTTCTGGAATTCGTATCCCACGAATTCGAACCAGCCGTATGATTTCTATCGTGATGAATGGATCAAAGGAGTGAAGTTGACTGACGGAAAACTCGTTGCAGGCGGGTTGATGAATGTCTATATCTGGAATACAGTCCCGACGTCATCAACGCAAAACCCAAACGTCACGCTCCGAAGCAACTACTATAGCAACGGCGACGGTCCCGATATTGTTTATGCCGGTGGGCGACTCTATGCAAACAATTACAATGGCAACAATGTTCACGTATTCAACTCCGTACCGATTTCATCCGGTGCCCAGCCCGATTTTGCCATTGGCAGTCCCGCAGTAAACGTTAACACGCTCGATTCGATCAATTATCTTCAAAACCCGGTTCCCGCAACCGATGGCACACGGTTCATTGCGTCATCAGATTTCGATAGAGAGTTGTGGATATGGAATTCTCCGCCGACGAGGAGCGGCGCTGCACCTGACAGAAAAATATCTTTGTTGGGGATTGATCTTGCACCGTGGGATAACGCTCTGCACGGTGGAAGATTAGTGCTTGCAGGAAAAAGAAAAGTGGCGATCTGGCTATCGCTTCCTGTTAACGGCGAGTTGCCGTCACGCGTGTTCTCCAACGCGATCGGAACAGCGACCTTTCAGGAATTGAAAGGCGTTGCGCTCGACAGTCTCTATCTGTACCTCGCCGACGCAAATGGCAGTGTATTTGTTTGGAACGGTTTGCCCACGTCCGGCGCCGAGAACCCGTTCAGAACCATTTCGATAAGCGCGATGCCGGTCAATCACCTGCATAGCGACGGCACATATCTCACTGTTGCCGTTGACGGAAATCCTCCGACGATATTTATCTATCGCGTTGCAGACATAACTGCAGGCGGCGCCATTCAACCGTGGAAAACAGTTACGCGCAGTGCGCAACTACCGCTGAATCTTGCAACGAGCGCGATAACGTTCGACGGTGCGTTTGCAATTGCAAACAAAAGTGGAAACGCCGTGTATGTTTGGAGAGATGTGAACGATGCAGGAAATCCCAATTCGGTTGTGGTGTTGGGGCAAACAGACTTGCGAAACACCCGCGCAAGTATCGGTGTTGATCGCCTGTTCATGCCCGCGTCGCTTGCCGCGCATGGCAACAAGCTTTGGGTTGGGGAAACAAAATTCTCATCCCGCATCGTTCAGTTTAGCAAAGAAAATCCGGCTGAGGTGAATGATGAGTCGAAATCCCCGTCTCGGTTCGCGCTCGAACAAAGCTATCCCAACCCATTCAATCCAGCAACTACAATTCGATATGACCTTCCTTCGACAAGTCTTGTCTCTCTCAAAGTCTTTGACATTCTTGGACGAGAAGTAAGAACGCTGGTGAACGAGGTTCAGGATGCAGGGTTCAAGTCTGTGAAGTTTGATGCAAGCAGTTTTGCATCCGGTGTGTATTTCTACACCCTCCGGGCCGGAGGTCTTTCAGCCACAAGGAAACTTCTCTTGATAAGATGACATTTTTCTTGTGTTCGTCCACCCGCGTTGGAGTTAGTGTTGCTTTGCGTTTAGAGAAAAGAGTATATTCTTCGTAGCGCATCGAAGGAGAAATTGCCATGAGCCGTAAGGAATTGGAAGACGCTGTTCTTAAGTTAGACAGAAATGATCGAGCCGAGCTTGCAAACCTCTTGCTTGAAAGCCTTGATGATGAAGATAGTGGTGAGAATCTCTCAAAGGAAAAAATCGAGAGACTGTGGGCAGAGGAGGCAGTGCGCAGAGACGAGGAGTTGGAATCGGGAAAAGGGCAAGAGATTCCCGTGGCTGAAGTGCTTCGCGAGTTGAAAACGCGATACAAATGATGGCAGCGTTTTCGATTCATGTGCTTGCGAAACGCGAATTGATCGAAGCGCAGGACTACTACTACAAAGAGTCTCCGCAAGCAAGCGTCGGATTCATCGAAGAGATTGAAAAAGCGTTTCAAAGCCTCTACCAGTTTCCCGAAGCGTACCCAGTCGTGCTTGGTAAGGTGCGCAAGAGAGTAATCCTCAGATTTCCCTACAATATTTTCTATGTTGTTCGTCCCGAACGGATTCGCATTCTTGCTATTGCGCATCAAGCGCGCCGCCCGTTCTACTGGCGCAGTCGTAAATAACTTCTTCGACTCCACAATTCATTCCGAAGGCATCCCTTTGGGACTATTCATCAACAATCAAGGGACAGCAAAATGAACGCGATCCGACAGGCAAGCGGATTGGCGAGCAGTATGTATTTCTATCGGATTGAAGCGTTCACATCAGCGGAGAGTTTTCAGCAGACAAGAAAACTTCTCTTACTTCGATGAGATGGCTTCCAACTGCCTGAGAACGCTTCATCCCGCAGTTGCGAGTGGTTTTTCCCGCAACACTTTGTTGAAATTTACGCAAAGCGATCCCGATAGATTTGGCACACGAGTTGGAGCTTGAGAGTACATAAAAGCAACACCAATCCACAGCAGCAGATTCTCCTCGAAGAGGAGAGTCGGCATGCGACCTACCAACATATACAAGGAGGCACAATGACAAGACCCCAATTCATCCTTTGCGTGGCGATGCTGGCATTCGGCCTTTATCTGCAGCACGTGGTGGGGCTGAACCCCTGCCCCATGTGCATCGTGCAGCGTTATGCCTTGCTGCTGGTCGGCTTGGTCGCCGGCATCACGGCCCTGATGCGCGGCCGCATCGCGTTGATGGCGGGCAGCTCGCTCATGCTGCTGGTGGCCGGCTTTGGCGCCTTCGTCGCCGCCCGCCAGAGCTGGCTCCAGTGGTACCCGCCGGAGGTCTCCTCCTGCGGGCGTGATTTCTACGGAATGATCGAAACCTTTCCTTTGCAGCGGGTGGTGCCGATGATCTTCAAGGGCAGCGGCGACTGCACCAAGATCGATTGGACCTTCCTGGGGCTGTCGCTGG
>JANNUB010000206.1:0-15285 GCA_031394795.1 Ignavibacteriota bacterium
GTCGCCGACGGTTTCAATTTCCCGCCCGCCGTATTTCGGAAAGAGCGGACGCAGCAAGCCGCGGTGCTCTTCCAGCAATTCGATTGCGCGCGTTTCATTCTTTTGCGTCATCGCGCCGTAGCCGACCATGTCGGTGAACATGATCGCTGCAAGTTTGCGGATTTCTTGATTCTCTTCGCTCATGAATTTTTTTTGTGAGTGAAATCGAAACTACAAAACGGACGAAGCGCAAAAGGAGTGAGTTTTATTATCTCTTGAAATCAGCCTGGCGGTCTCATTATAGGTCGGCGCGCCATCCCAATGTATATAGAATTAGGCTCGCAGGCAATCTCGCCATTAGCTCGGGTGTGAGACATATTTGTAACGCCATTGTTGATACGGTAACGAAGCGGCGTGAGACAGACAAGCATCGCGTTGATTCTCGGAACGATTTTGGGTTAATTGAAAACGGCTTCACGTGCCTCTGCTGCTCCCTTTTTTACCTTTTGCATTTTTCATTTTGCATTGAAAATGTCCACTCCCCTCATGAAACAATACGCGCAAGTGAAAGCGAAGTATCCCGGCACGATACTCCTCTTTCGCATGGGAGATTTTTTCGAGACATTCGAGGAGGATGCGAAGATTACCTCGAAGGTGCTGGGTATTACGCTGACGAAGCGGGGCAACGGAGCAATGGGTGAAATTCCTTTAGCAGGATTTCCTCATCACGCGCTCGAATCGTACATGCCGAAGCTGTTGAAAGCTGGCTACCGCGTTGCGGTGTGCGAGCAGTTGGAAGACCCGAAGTTCGCAAAAGGCATCGTGAAGCGCGACGTTGTTGAAGTCGTAACGCCGGGCGTCGCGTACTCCGATAAAGTTCTTGAACAAAAACAAAACAACTATCTCGCCGCGATTTCGCTTCCCTCAGCAGTCGCAACGAGCACAGACGTAATCGGTCTCGCGTTCGTTGACGTTTCGACTGCGGAATTTAATGTCAGCGAGTTTCCGTTGAAACAACTTGCCGAACAGCTTGCCGCAATTTCCCCTTCTGAACTTCTCGTGCAGAAGCGCGACATTGCCTCGCTGCAACAAATGCTGAACGTCAGCTACAAAGGATTGTACACAAAGGTTGATGATTGGGTTTTCAATTTCGATTACGCGTATGAACAGCTCATCACGCAGTTCAACACGCAGTCGCTGAAAGGCTTTGGGGTTGAAGAAATGAAGCAGGGCGTCACGGCGGCGGGCGCGGTGATGAACTACTTGCAGGAGACGCAGAAGCAAAACCTCCTTCACATCAAGTCCGTTCGACGGCACGACGTCGGCGATTTCATCACCCTCGACACTTCGACGAAACGGAATCTCGAAATCAGTTCGTCGCTCAGCGGCTCGAATGAAGGAACGCTCTTCGCTGTTCTCGACAAAACAGAAACGCCGATGGGGGGACGGATGTTGAAGCGGTGGATTCATCAGCCTTTGAATAAGTTGGAGGCGGTGCGTTCAAGGTTGAGTGCTGTCGAAGAATTGGTGGGGAAGTCAGAGGTCGGTCGAAGACCCGACCCGTCGGGAAGTCAGTCCGAAGGACTCCTCACGGAGAAGTCAGAAGTCGGAGGTCAGAGGTCAGTCCGAAGGACTCCTTACGGAGAAGTCAGAGGTCAGACGTTAGAGGTGTTGCGGCGCATCGGGGATTTGGAACGACTCAACACGAAGATTTGTACGGGACGCGCAAACCCTCGAGATGTTATCGCGCTCAAATTCATTCTGTCGGAAATCGGCAATCTGAAAACGGCGATTGCAAATTGCACATCGCCGACACTCGCATCAATTCATGACCGCCTCCAGCCGCTTCCCGAAATTATCAGTCTCATCGAGCACGGCATCGAACCCGACCCACCGATGGCGCTTGTGGATGGCGGCGTTATCAAGAAAGGTTTCAACGCGGAACTTGACGAGTTGCGCGGACTCGCGTTCAGCGGCAAGACGTGGATTGCGGAGTTGCAAAAAACCGAACGCGAGCGCACGGGCATCGGCTCGCTGAAAGTCGGCTTCAATAATGTCTTCGGCTACTACATCGAAATTACGAAAACGCACAAGGACAAAGTTCCCGCCAACTACATTCGCAAGCAGACGATTGCGACGGGCGAGCGGTTCATTACGCCCGAGCTGAAGGAATACGAAGACAAGATCCTTCATGCCGAAGAAAAGATGCTCACGCTCGAAACGCGGCTCTTCAACGAGCTGCGGTTGAAAATCTCAGAGCACGCGACGGAGATTCAAACGAACGCGCATCTCATTGCTGCGCTTGATTGCTTTGTCTCGCTCGCTTCAGCGGCGGTTGAGTATGAGTATTGTTGTCCCGAAGTGAATGAAACATCGGCGTTGGAAATTGTCGACGGGCGCCATCCCGTCATCGAGCGCTTGCTTCCGCCCGGCGATAAGTATGCACCGAACAATGTTTCGCTCGACACCGAATCGAATCAAATTCTGATTATCACCGGACCGAACATGAGCGGCAAATCGTCGTACTTGCGGATGACGGGATTGATTGTTCTGCTCGCACAGATTGGAAGTTTTGTTCCTGCAAAGAGAGCGGTGATCGGTTTGGTTGATAAAATTTACACACGCGTTGGTGCGAGCGATAACATCGCGTCAGGCGAAAGCACGTTCCTTGTTGAAATGCACGAGGCGGCGCACATCGTGAACACCGCAACGAAGCGGAGCTTGATTTTGCTGGATGAAGTCGGGCGGGGCACAAGCACGTTCGACGGCATCAGCATCGCGTGGTCGCTGACGGAGTATTTGCACGAACGCGTTGGCGCGCGAACGCTCTTCGCAACGCATTATCATGAATTGAACGAACTCGCCGACCTCTTCCCTCGCATCAAGAATTACAAAGTGGAAGTGCGCGAGTACGGCGACAAGGTTGTCTTCCTCCATAGAGTCACGCCGGGATTTGCCGACCACTCGTACGGCATTCAGGTCGCGCAGATGGCGGGGTTGCCGGAAGAAATAACGGAGCGTGCGAAGGCGATTTTGAAAAATCTTGAGGGGTCGGAGCTGACGGTGCATGGGGAGAGCAAGGGTTCAGGGTTCAGGGTTCAAGGTTCAGGGAAGAAGCGAGCGGGCGGAAAGCCAGAAGTGCAGATGACGTTGTTTGAAATGCGCGACGACGCGCTGCGCGAGGAGTTGAAGAAGATTGATGTGGAGAAGATGACGCCGCTGGAGGCGCTGCAGAAGTTGGCGGAGTTGAAAGGACACCTTACATGACCATGAACACGTGCCAATACCGAGGACCAAATTGGGAAACTTGCCAGCGCAGTATTGATACAGGGCTGAACGAGCATTTATGCGTTTTTCATATGAGGGACAGGGCAGAAATCGACCACCTGAACTTTGGCTACATGCTACTTGATGAGATTAAGCGAATTGAACTTGACAAAAAGGAAATAGCTTTTGACTTGAGAGGATTTGTCTTTCCACAGATAGAATTGCGAGACTTGACATTTTTGAAACCTGTCTATCTCGATAACAGTGTTTACCGCCTTCGTGAACTGTACATTTGAAAGTGATGAATTCCGTGCATCGAACATCCAATCCAGTGGGAGTGAATTCCACTTTTCTGGCGCGCTTAATTGCAAAAAGGTAGATTTTTCTTATTCGAAGTTCACCGCCGCAAGGTTTGGCTCCATTGAGTTCAACGCAGGTGTGATTTCCTTTGATGAGTGTGAATTCAGCAACACTGGTTTTCACCACTGTAATTTTAGGGGGGAACTACTGACTTTTCACAGAGCTAAGTTTTTGGGAGATAGAACCGAATTCGGTGAGGTTGGTTTCCGGACAAAGCGAACGCACTTTGACCTTGCCCGCTTCGAAGCCGACAAAACCTGGTTCGGTGGTGTCAACTTTGGTGGGGAGGTTATGGACTTCTCTAGCGCTAAATTCAAAAGCCAAAAGACAGAATTCATCGATACACAATTCGAATCCGAATACACTGCGTTTGATTCATGCGAACTCGATAACCACGTCCTTTTTTCTCGGTACCCAGAGGACAATAGTAAGCGAGTTTTCTCAGGAATTACTTCCTTCGAGAGTGTTGACCTCGTCAAAAACGAATCACTGGTTTTTCAACATACAGATCTGTCCAGTGTGAGGTTCCTTAATACGGACTTGGCATCAATACTATTTGTGGATGTAACATGGGCGCGATTGTCTTCGTTTCGCATAGGACTGTTCGATGAACAGCTTTTGCATTTCAATACTAAGACCAAAGCACCAGCACAGCCGGTACACAGAGAATTCCTAAATGGATGGCACGATTCTGAAAAGCAAAGGGTCACAATTCGAGAGAATATCCAACTAATTCGACGAGCATATCAACAACTTAGACTAAATTATGAGAAGGCAAATAACCATTCTCAAGCTGGTGACTTCTATTATGGTGAAATGGAAATGACGCGATTGCTGTTGCCTTTGTGGAGGCGTATATTCTTCTCATGGGAGGCACTCTATTGGTTAACAAGTGGTTATGGCGAACGTTGGCAAAAGAGTTTGTTCTCAATTGCAGTTGTGTACTTTGGGTTTCCAGTTCTTTTCCTTGCAAGCGGTTTATGGTCAAGCTTGCAACGTCTGCCAGCCAATTACTTTCAGGCACTGCAATACAATTTTCTAAGCATGACTTTTCAAAAGGACATCAGTGAACTTTTCATTCCGTCAATGATTACCAAGAACTTGGTAATCGTTGAGTCCGCTATCGTCCCTGTCCTGATCACGCTCTTTGTTCTTGCGCTTCGCAGGAAGTTCAAGAGATAGCCGTTTTCTAGAACGCAAACTCCGAAGTAACATAAAACCTCATCCCTTCCGTCGAGCCGGCGGCGCTTACGTTTAGCACAAACATGTTCATCGTATTCAACCACAACCCGCCGCCGAATGTACTGTGCCATTGGCGCGAATCCTCGCCTTTCACGAACACTCTTCCGACATCGCCAAAGAATGAAACGCCCAATCGTCCAGGCACGAAGAGATTGATGCGTCCAAGTTCTGCGCGCAGCCCTGCTTGTCCGAAAAGCGATGGGTCGTCATCGAACCGGTCGCGGACCGTCGTCAATTGTTTCGTCGCATCAGTGACGTTGCCTTTTCGCATTGGAATTCATACTCTTAGGCATTCAATAGGAACAAATTTATCAGGCAGCATCCAGAAGGATTCTACTTAACATAGAGAAACCCGAGTGATTGGCCAAACCATATCACACTACAAAATTCTTGAGAAGCTCGGCGAAGGCGGAATGGGTGTCGTATATAAAGCCCATGACGAGCGTCTCCGGCGCGACGTTGCGATGAAATTCCTGCCGGCAGGACTTGCACAGGATGCCAGTCGGCGGGAGCGGTTCTATATTGAAGCGCGGGCGGCATCCGCTCTAAATCATCCGAATGTTGGCACGATTTACGACATTGATGAGTCCGGGGGTGAGCACTTTATTACTATGGAATACATCAAAGGGACGAACCTCAGAGAACGGATCGGACCCGCAACGCTGCCGACAGATGAAGCGCTTGGTCTGGCAATGCAGATTGCCCGCGGTTTGTATGCTGCCCATCAGCAGGGTATCGTCCACCGCGACATCAAGCCCGAGAACATTATGGTCACGACTGAGGGGCGGGTAAAGATTATGGACTTCGGGCTTGCCAAGATCACAGGTGGAACAAGACTCACCATGGCAGGTACAACGATGGGTACAGTTGCGTATATGTCGCCTGAACAAGTACGAGGGGAAGATGTCGACCAGCGATCCGACATCTGGGCGTTTGGTGTGGTGTTGTACGAAATGTTCACGCAGCAATGTCCGTTTCATGGGGACGCTGCGGCTATGATGTATGAAATCATCAGCAAGGAGGCGCCGCGCATCTCTGAGATCCGAAGCGACACCCCGCCGGAACTTGAAGCAACTATCGCAAAGGCATTGGCAAAGAATCCGGCTGATCGGTACCGGGACCTTGGAGAGTTGATGTCGGATCTTGCGAAAATGAATAGAGGTGGCGCTTCAACATCAACTGTTGTGCTCACTCCCATCACAATTCCTGCGGAGCAAAACCGCCGCGCGTTCATGCAACGCCTTTCCTCCCTTCTCAAACAGCGGAAGGTTCGACGCAATCTCTTTGCCACCTTTTTGCCGGTAGCAATTCTTTCAATGGGTGTCATCATCTACAGAAGTTGTAACCCTCCTCTGCGGGTCGAGTCGGTTGCCATCTTACCGTTGCGCGATGCTGGTGGAGACATAAATGCAGCATATTTCAACGAGGGAATTACCGGAGAGTTAATCAACAGCCTCCGTTCTCTTCCATACCTGCGAGTGTTGCAGTTTAGCGCGGCAGCAGAACTTAAGGAACAACTTGCGGATCCTCTTATCGCCGGCAAGAAACTCAACGTTGACGCCGTGTTGCAGGGAAACATTTCCAATCAGGCCGAAAGAGTAACGCTTGGTGTTGAACTTCTTGACGTGCGTTCTGGTCGTCGTATTTGGGAGAGGGAGTACAACAAAAGCCTATCAGAAATTTTCTCTGTGTTCGAAGATATTAGAAACAATGTTATAGCAGAGTTGGATCTTCCAAACAATCCATTGACGGGAAGACACCCCGCCGTATATACCACATCGAACACCAGCGCATATAAGTCCTACCTGCTCGGCATGCATTCTGCGAAGAAGAATAAGAGGGATGATGTTGCGCTTTCCATAGAATACTTCTCACAGGCGTTGCAAAAGGATTCGCAATATGTTCCGGCGTTAACAGAGATGGCAGTATCCCAGCTATACATGTACCAACGAGGCTGGGATGATAACATCCAACGCCTGGCGGATGCGGAGACGAATTGTCGGAAAGCACTGCAATTGGACTCCACGAACGCGCAAGCAGTGGCAGTATTGGGTGGAATTGAAACCCTGCGCGGTCACTTACCGGAAGCGCTGGAGTTGCACGAGAGAGCTTTGGCACTCGACCCACAAAATAAACTCGCGTTGTCTGGAGTTGCCTATCTCTATCTTGCCAGAAGTGAGCCCGTTAAAGCGCTGACCTATTACAAACAAGTGGAACAAATTGATCCCACAAATGCGATTGTCATTTCAAACTTAGGAATTGCTTTTGCAGTAAAGAAGGACTACCCTGAGGCTATCACTGCATTCAAACGTGCAATTGAACTCGACCCCAACCGTGAAGACGCCCTCACGAACTTGGGGTACGCCTACGAACGAACTGAGAATTACGATAGTGCTTATCACTATTACCTTATTGAACTCCAACTCATTCCACGCGAACCTGCCGCGTATTTAAGTCTTGTGGACATTATGCTTATGCGCGACCACTATGCTGCAGCAGAGTCAACGTTGTCGAAAGCAATGAAAGAAAGGTTTCGGGCTAACCACGACTTTCTCTATAGGCTCGGCTTGACATATTATCTCCGGGGTGAGGGAATGAAAGCTCAACAAGCATTCACGGATGGTTTGCAATCTGTTCAAATGACAATGCAAGGACAGGAAAAACTGGCAGGCAACTACGCAACGGCGGGATTATTTCACGCCCGACTTGGAAACATCCAAATGGCGATTGGGAACGCCTCGAAAGCTATCAAACTCGATTCTACGGATCATGAGGTGGTAATGAAAGCCGCCCGCATTTACGCCGTGTTGGGAAGGCCCGAGCAGATGGCATACTACTTCAAACGCGCAAAAGAGATGAACTCGGAATATGATCCCGCATTCCTCGCGACTTCACCGGATTTTGAAGACTACCGAAGCGATTCCTACCTTCTGGCAATTGCACGACAGAAGTAGATTATCATCTCCCCAAATAGATCATCTCAACAGCATGAGTTTTTTCTGCTCAACCTTGCCATTCCCCATCAACCTGTAGAAGTACACGCCGCTTGCCAAATTCGATCCGTCCACTCGGACCCGATAATACTGCCCCGCCTCCACCACATCATCAAATAACGTTGCAACCTTCTGTCCGGTGATGTTGTACAGGTCTAATGTCGCCCGGTCAGTTCTCTCGACCGAGAATTTTATTTCTGTCGATGGGTTGAACGGGTTCGGATAATTCTGTTTCAACGTGAACTCGAGCGGCGCAACCTCTCTTCCTTCTACGCTTGTGATTCCGCTGACTTGTATTGGTTCCGTATAGTGAATTGTTCCGTCGAGATCTACTTGCCGGAGTCTGTATTGAAGTGTTGGTGCGTTGGGCGATTGATCGGTAAACGTATAATCGTGCGGCTCGTTCGTCGTGCCGTGACCGGGGACGAAGCTGTTCGGAATTTCTGTGAACGATGAGTCGCCGCTCCGTTTTCTCTCGACAAAGAAGCCGTAGTTGTTCACTTCACTGATTGTCGTCCAGTTAAGCCTGACGCGGCTCTGGTTGAGGACGGTTGCGGTGAAGCTCGAGAGTTGGACGGGGAGAGGAATATTCCCTCCAGTTGTGTCGTGAGACAGCGCAACCAGTGTAGTGTTGTTATCTTCATAGGTCTGTTGAAGAGTACCCAGAGTGAAAAGTGAGGATCCGTTCTGGTTCAGAATAAAGAACCGAAGAACTGCAACACGCGTCCCTGATGTGGTCACTGGAGCGCCGCTACCAATCACATTCAGAACCCCGTTTCTCTGCCAATTGTTTGCACCTGAGGGATTAGTCATGGTAGCGGAGTAATTGCCTCCAATCAAATCCGATTGCAGAACAGGATCGTGAGCTGCACCGAAATCGTATAGAGCTGATGACATCGTTCCCCTAAGAGTGTGATTTCCCAGCCTGCCCTCGTCAGTAGCTGTGTTAGCGCGAATCCCGATTGTGACGTCAAGATATCCCGGACTTCCAGGGTTGGTGGTCGCGCCATCGATGTACCATGTCCAATTGCGCGCTAACGGGTCGTAATAGAAAAGTTCGAGTGTGTTCTCATCCATGCCGGGCTGCAACTCGCTTTGCTCGTACCGAAGCGAAAGCGTTACAGAAGTTGTTGTTGGTCCAACTGCAGTAATGTCATACATACGCTTGACGAGCAGCGGACCAGAGTTTGGACTTGTAAGATATCGCGGTATGCCTATTGCCCACCTCTTGTATGGGATTATTCCACCGATAACGATGCTGTTGGTTGCAGGATTTCGAATAACTTGGCCACCGAACTGGACAAAGTTCTGCGAAGGAATTAATGAATCCGGGTACGTCGTGACATTGACTTTTGATGGGAAGGTTCCCGTGGAGAAAAAGAGATACGTGCTATCGCTTTCAAACCGATAACGAGCGGAGACGCCGGATTGTATAGCGCGCTGGATAGTTCCATGCCGTACGAGACCGCTTCCAATAAGTGCCGATGGGTCTGGCTTGGTAATGAGCAGACTATCCTGCCGTCTCAGCCCGAGCGAGTCTCGCACGTCGAGTTGATTCGCCACGGATATGTTTCCCACTGTAGTCATCGCAGAACCGGCGTTTATGAGTAAGTCGTAGAAATTCCGGCTCAAGACGCCATTGCCGGTGAAAACGACTTTTGATTTGCCATTTATGAAGACACTATTTGATGAGCGAAGCCAGGAGCGACCGACGTAAATGGCACTTGCGCTCACTTCTGACACGCTGAAGGTTCCGCCGCTCAAGTTCATATCGAGCCCAACAGAAATAGTATCTGCATTCAACAAGAAAAAGGAACCTGTCGAATCAATCCGAAGGGATCTGGTTACAACAAATACTCCATTGTTGAACGTATTGAATGTGACTGATCCTGTATCCAGGATGCGCAATGCTGCGACCCCTATGCTCGGACGTTGGAATAGTTGGATTTGCGACATGATGCCTTTCCTTACCGTCGCGCTATCAAATAGTGTAGGTACGATTCTGGGATCCCATTGATTGGGATTTTCCCAAGTCGCGTCGCTCTGTGGTCCGGCCCACGTAAGCAAACTATTCGGCGGCGCAAACTGAATCGCAAGATTATCGTGCATATACGCCGCATTGTTCACCACTTGCAGCGCTACAGTTCCGGCAGCATTCTCAAGACCGATGGTTGCAGAATTGAGATCTGTTGCCATCATATCTCGATAGTGCGTTTGTATGGTCCCATTCGGCCTCAATATGATTTGAAAAGTAAGTATGGATGTGCTTTGTGCGAAACGTGGGACGCTGTCATATTGAATAATAAACCGTCCGGTAAAGGTATCATTGTAGACATAGAGTTTTCCGCGGGAGCGTAGATCGAGGTCATCCCAAAACGCATAGATCGCGTTGTTTGGAGCAGCAGCGGATGGAATACTTTCATTCCCGAACGCCGTTGAGCCCGTCCCAAAATTTACAAACCCGTTCGTGCCAACATTGATTGACGAGTACGTTGTTCCATAGAATGGAAAAGGGAAGGGCAGTGCCGTCGTCGCGTATCCGTCATCAAAGTTTCCACTTGACATAACAGTGATCCGCGTACCGAATGTGCTAATGTCGTTAAACGGAAAAGGAGGAGGTCCTCCAATCTCGTCCAAGTCAATCCACCGATACCCGAATGCGTCGGGGCCACCTATTCCGGTGGGGCTGCTACTATGACCACCTCCGTGAGAGTTGTGTGTTCGCTGCTTCGCAATCGTTTTGGGTTGGGGCTGTGCTACTGCGGCTGTTACAATAACAGCCAATACCGCAAGGGTTCTCACGAGAATGATGCACGCTGCTTTCAACGCGTTCGTGTCAGTTTTCGTCATTTGTTGCCTCAGTGAGCATAATCCATATCGGGAATCGAGATATGACAGCGATAGAAAGTCCTGTCTATAAGTAATAGTCGTTCGACAGTCTAATTAGTTGCTTGATCTAAATACGAATTAAGGTCTCAGGTGAGATTCATCCTGGCCGTTAACCTTAATTGCTTCAGCCTCTAGTCAAACTGTGTAGCAGTCTTGTATCGTATGAAGGGCTGGAAACATTCAGAAATTCCTTCTCTTGCCTGCAAATTGGCGGAAAGGCTCTTATGTTCCGATGGTGAAGAAACGCTGCGAAAAAAAAATAGAGCGATGCTGCTCGTGCTGTATTGGAAGGGTTTGGCGTTGGTCGCGAGTACAATCTATTTTCTATGCCACACAAAGTCAAGCCATGATGCAAAACGAATCGTTTAGAACCCAAACCCCGAAGTAACATAAACCCTCATCCCCTCCGTCGAACCAGCGGCGCTGACGTTCAGCACAAACTGATTGAGCACGTTGAACCACAACCCGCCGCCGAAACCGCTGTGCCTGGCGAGCCGCTACCGATACACCTCCTTGCGGTCCGCGATCTCGATGACGTTCACAATAAGTTGATCGTCAAAGATTTCGTAAATAATTCTGAAACGACCTTGCCGAACGCGATAGAAATCACCTTTCTTTCCGTTCAGCTTCACGCAACCGCGTGGGCGGGGATCGTGTGCCAACTCCTGAATCCGCGCGTCGACAAATAGGAAATCACGGTCGGAGAGTCTGTCCAAGTCTCGTTGCGCGGGTTTCGTTATTCTAATTGTGTAAGTCAACGACTTGCTTTAATGCGGGCAATGCGTTTCTTCCGATACGTCGCGTAGCTGATGGATGGCGCCGAGCGACGCGCATCGGCAGATCTGATATCGCGAAGGTCTTCCATCGCCTGAAGCAGTCGTTTGTAATCCCTTATCGCGAGGATAACCTCCGACGTTTTTCCTTTGTCGGTCACGTACTTTACTTCGGGTTCTCGCAATTCGTATTTCATACAAACTCCTTTCATTGACTAAATGAAGAAAACTAATTCGTCTGCCAGAATCAACGTCTCCTTCCGCTCAAGCGGGAGGGAACTGCTTTTCTCACTTGAGTTAAACGTTCTCCCTAAAACGCAAACCCCGACGCAACATAAACCCTCATCCCCTCCGTCGAACCAGCGGCGCTCACGTTCAGCACAAACTGATTGAGCACGTTGAACCACAACCCGCCGCCGAAACCGCTGTGCCATTGCCGCGAGCGCTCGCCTTTTACGAACACTCTTCCCGCGTCACCGAACAATGAGAAGCCCAAACGTCCAGGCACGAAGAGATTGGCGCGACCAAGCTCGGCGCGCAGCTCTGCTTGGCCGAACAGCGACGCGTCGCCTGCGAAACGGTCGCGGGCGAAACCTCTGATTGTGCTAACGCCGCCGATGCTTGATGCTTTGTGGTATGGATACGTGCCGAATGTCTTTTCTCCGCCTGCATGAAACGCGAAGACGATGTCGGTGAGAATTTTCGCGGGGACGTATGCACGAACGTCGCCGCTTATCTTTCCAAATGTGAAATCGTTGTTGAACGCGGACGGATAAAACGAACCGCCCACTTGAACGAACGCGCCCTTCGTCGGAGCAATCGGAACATCGCGACCTTCGAATGTGAAGCCTGCCGTAGCTGCAATCGTCGAGCGGACGTCGAGACCGTACGGCTTCGTTTGATCGAGAAAACTCTTTGCGACGACGCGGGCGCTCGAGTATTCGTACATCGCTCCAACGCGAAACACCAACGGCTTCGACATTTGAACGTTGACCGACGGCTCGATGCGAACGGCATGATAGCGCGTTTCGTAGTGGTCTGCGTCGTCAAGCGAGTCGCTGAACGGCGTTTCGTTGCCGATGCCGTAGAAGTTTGCGCGGGCGAGATTGCCTGCTTTGAAGAGCAGCTCGGCGCGAGCGCCGCGAATCATCGTGTAGGAATCTGCGAGGAATTGTGCATCGTAGCGATTCTCCTGTGGACCGTACCGCGCATCCAACGAGAAGGCGTGCGCGTACGGATCTGCGCGAAAGGCGTGTTGCGTGATGTTCGAGGTCGCGCCGAGAATAATCCCGTCGTCGGAATTGAAACTGACCAGCGGCAGCGTCCGCACGATGCGATAGCGGTCTTCCAACTTCGGCTCGGGAACATTTTCTTCAAGCGATGTATCGGCAGGCGCGTCGTACCACTTAATGCGTGCGTTCTCGGAGCGCTCGATGAGTTGGTCGTTTCCTTCACCGCGAAGAACTCGAATGCGGATGCGGCTGTTTCCTTTTCCCTCCGTCATTACGATGTCGTCGCCGCCGAGGAGATGAATCCGAACTTCGCTCGTCTCGTCGCTGGAAAAGCGCCGCTTGAAAAGCAGGGCGCTCGACTTCTTCTTATACACAGCGACTTCAATCTCGCCGGAGGCGGGATTGTCTGGAAATCTTATCTCAACGCGTTCAGGCTTGTCGCTCCCGTACACGTCAACGACATCGGCGAGCAATTCGTAGAATTCATTTGCAGCGTCATTCAAGTTATCTCGCCGCGCTTTCAGCATCGTGAACATTTTTTCGCCGCCGACTTGAAACATCTCGGGCGGCATGTTACGCAGCGCGTTCAACAGGAGGCTATCCGTCAACGTGCTCTTGATAAATGCGGTGACGGAATCCCAAATCGGTTTGTCCAGCGAACCAAGAAATCTTCTATCGAGATGCCGACCAATCCATGTGAGTTCAAGAATGGAAGGATAGCTTTCGCCGAACCCGACAGCCGAATGCACGAACAATCCCGACGCCCACGGAAACAGCCCGTCGTACCGACCGAATGCGAAATCTCGGTCGCGCGGTATTGGCAGCCAAACGCGTTTGCCGTCGCGCTTGTAGCCCGCCCAGCGATATTGATCGGCGTGGCGATCGCGGTCGCCAAGAAGAACGTCCATCAATCGCGCTTTGAGAAACTCGACTTCATCAATGCGTTCATCGTTATCTTCGTTGAGCTTTTCAAAAATCTCGAAGCCGTCTATGATTTCGTCGGCGCTTTTGAAGCCGGCGTCATTATTCTTTCCCGCTTTCGGATGCTCTTCAATTGTGCCGAGCACACCAGCGAATTCTTTTTCAAATTCTTTCAACCGCTCGCTCGACGGCATGACAACAATGCGCGGTTCTGCATTCAAAACGCCCACGGCGTTCAGCAACGGCGGCACAACAACAGACGCCATCGGATTGCCAATGCTAATCTGATCTTGAAAAACATCTCCGACAAATGAGTTTTGCAATTCGGGCGGAAGCGTTCGCCTGCCGTCTTTGTTTAGAGAGCGGAATTTGTACTCTCGACCGTCGTTGCCGAGGAGTCGAAGGTTCAGTGTTTGCAGCGAGCCGCCTTTCTTCGTCGGAGTCAAGCCGCCGGCAAAGAGATCGAGGTCGAGAATCTCGGCGCTGAATTCCGTCGTCCAGACATCCCGCCAATGGGCGCCGGCGAGAAGGCGATGAAGCCAGCCAGCGTCATATTCGATTCCCGGGGTAACGCGAATTGTTCGTTCGGCGCCGTTGAGTTTGTGGGAAGTATCGGGGAGTGATGTGTTGGAAAGTTGGGCGAGGGATGTATCAAGCGCCGCACAGGCGGCAATCAACGTACATTGCACAAGGAAGCATTTCATCGAGCAGCCTCAGATGAATGGAATGTCTCAGAACAGGGCGCCGCCAAAAGACCGACAGAGGGAAAACAATGCAACGCTAATTTATCGCTAAGGACTGGCAAAGTCAAACTCGTTGCGACGCCAGTTGCTCCTTGTCCCTCTTCTCCGTAGTTTTCTTCAGCACAATCTATCAATCTCACCTTTTCAATGTCTTTCTTTTCCAATTTTCTCTCGGAGCTTAGATCCCGCAACGTCCGCAAGACGCTCGGTATTTACATCACCACCGCGCTGACGACGATCGGCATACTCAAGCTCTTTGCCGATACGTACAAGCTTCCGACGACAATCTTTCCCATCGTCATTGCAGTTCTCACGTGCGGCATCGCGAGCGCATTTGTGTTCGGGTGGTTTCACGGGAAAGAAGGCGCGCAGAGATTTTCTCGGAAAGAACTTCTGCTTCATGCTCTTATTGCATCTGTTGCGCTGATTGTCTCATTCAATATCGAACCTGCGACGCGGTCTCTTTCGATTCGCAGGGCGTCGAATACCATTGCCGTTCTTCCGTTCAAGAACATGAGCGACAGCAAGGAGGATGAGTATTTCAGCGACGGCATTACGGAAGACATTCTCACACAACTTGCAAAAATTGCCGACCTGAATGTCATCTCGCGAACATCGGTCATGCAGTACAAGAATGTCGTGAAGAACATCCGCGAGATCGCAGACGAGTTAGGCGCAACCGCTGTGCTCGAAGGAAGCGTCCGGCGCGTCGGAGACCGCGTGCGCATTACGGGGCAACTTATCTATGCGGATGAAGACAAGCAGCTGTGGGCGGAAACGTACGACCGCGAGATGAAAGATATTTTCGCGATTCAAACAGAAGTAGCTCAAACAATTGCGCGCGCGTTGAGAGCACAACTCTCGCCCCAAGAGGAGAAACTGATTG
>JANNUB010000229.1:0-5563 GCA_031394795.1 Ignavibacteriota bacterium
GAAAAAATATTGGAAAACAAAGACAAAGAATAAGGAGCCAAGGCATGGAACAGACTGTGCAGCAAATGTTGGATGATCATGAAGCTCGGCTTCGTACACTAGAAGCATTGTTTGACCAAGGTGAAAAACCCAAAACAAAAATGGCTTCGGTCAAAGAGTTTCTTATCGCAAAGCAAGCCAAGGATGACATTGAAAAAACTCTAGTCATAGCCTATTTTCTGGAGAAGTATGAAGCGCTGGAATCAACTAACATCAAGGACATTGAGTCAGGTTTCCGAATGGCAAAAGAAAAAGTCCCTGATAACATCAATTACAAAGTCATCAAGAATATTTCTCGAGGCTTTATGATGGAAGCCAAGGAGAAAAAAAACAATCTGAAGGCATGGACTCTTACGAGTACAGGAGAAAGATATGTCGAAGAAAATCTTGGAAAAACCATCTAACACCAAACTTACGAAGATACCAGATTTCGCCGCAGTGCTTCTTCATTCTTATCAAGAGAGGCTGCTTGCTGATGAAAGTCTAAGAGATATTGATGTGCTTACGCTTGCTCTGTATCTTTGGGAAA
Organism: Ignavibacteriota bacterium; assembly: GCA_031394795.1. Classification (GTDB taxonomy): domain Bacteria; phylum Bacteroidota; class Ignavibacteria; order UBA10030; family UBA6906; genus CAADGV01. The sequence continues at coordinate 569 of JANNUB010000229.1, forward strand.
ACGAACACCAAAAAAGCGGAGCATTCTACGAGGAGTTGAAGGCTCTCTTTATTCAGTTTGGGAGAAAGGAACGTCCGAATTTTGGCGTCACGATCCACGAGGCAAAGAAGAAACGTCTCATTGAGCAAGATCAGGCGACAAAGAGAATTCACTTCAAAATAAAAGGGTTGAAGAGCATAGAGTCAATCATAGGTCTCAACGGAAACGCTCCTGTTCGTTTGATCAAGGCTGGTCAGACGTTTTCTGCGATAAAGCAATTTGAAGAATTCTTGTCGAACGAGGTCAATCAAAGTTCAGTTCTTTTGTGCGATTCTCATATATCGTCTGCAACGCTTTTTCCATTCTCCCAGTTGAAGCGTGACACGACATTAAGGATTTTGAGTTCGAATTTGTACGACCAAGACAAGTTCACCGCTTACCAAGCAAAAATCACGAAAGAGAATCAACTTTCAATTGATGTTCGGAAGACAAATAAACTGCACGATCGATACATTGTTGCAGGCGAAAAAGCATGGTCGATTGGAACAAGCATAAAGGACCTTGGCAATAAGGACACACTAATAATAGAGTTGTCTAGAGTTTCTTCATCTTTGAAAGATCTATTTGAAGATAGATGGAATGAAGCTTCAAATTTCTAACGCGCATAGATTTCCAAGAATTCTTATTGGCGAGTTTGCTCCGCTGCCTTCTAGAAATACAAAACCCTGCCTTGTGAGCAGGGTTTGTCGTTACCGCATGTTTCGGATTATTACTGGACGATGGAGACGTTCGTTGCTTTTAACCCATTGCGAGCCTTCTCGACTTCACATCGAACTTCTGGTTTGAAATAAAATCAACTACGCGAATCTCATTTCCTCTTCTGAACAGTCACCCCATCCCAAGCAGCGCCCGGTGGCGAGACACGCATTTTGCGGCAGCGTTCGATGTACATCCGTGCAATCGAATCTTCGGGGCAGACCTCAAGGCATGTTGCGAACAACGCCTCAGCCGGTTCCCATTCATTCGCCCTGTACCGCACAATGCCCTGCATGAACGGCTCGACTGCCATGCGCTTCTGCGACCTGACCGGTTCGGGATCGCCGTCAAAAAATTCGTACACGGCAACAGCTTCTGTTTTTCCTTTGACCTGAACAATATCTACTTCGCGGTACGCGTACTTCGACATGTCGGGGATTTGCCGCAGGAGGTGTTCTGAGCCAAGGATGAGCGCGTCGTACTGTCGCGTGAGACTTTGCAAGCGTGAGGCGAGGTTCACCGGATCGCCTATCACTGCCGATTCCATCCGGACTTCTGAGCCGATTGTTCCCCAAATAATTTCGCCGGTGTTCATTCCGATTCCCATCTCGATCGGCAGTTCGCCGAGCGTCTTGCGCTGCTCGTTGTACGATTCCAACTCGCGTTGCAGTGCGAGCGCGGTGTCCACCGCGGCGACTGCATGACCGGGATGATGGAAGATCGCCATGATCTCATCGCCGACGAATTGGTTGATGAACCCGCCGCGTGCGTTAATCAGCGGCTGCATGCGGCGCATAAAGGCGTTCAGAAAGTCAAGCGTTTGGTTCGGCGAGAGTCGTTCTGCAACCGATGTAAACGATTTTATGTCGATAAACAGGATCGTGGCGACGCCTTCTTCCGCTCCCCCGAGACGAATACTCTGCAATCCGAGTTTTGCAATCCTGTCAAGCACAGGCTCGGGAACAAAGAGCCTGAACACATCGAGCATACTCCGCACCTCATGCTGAATGCGTGACATTTCGCGCGAGAGGCTGATTGTCATCATCATAATGAACAGTGCGGCCCCGCTAGAGCCCCAGACGCTGTCGTTCATCGCGAAAGAAACGATCGCTCCCAGCGCAACCGCGAGAACGCCGAGCACAAGTGTTGTGCTTCCGGGCTTTCTTTTCCACACTGCCCACGCAACAACATAAAGACTGACAAGAAATGCAAGTTGTATCCAGAGATCGCGCTCTGTGAGGAAGCCCGTGTGATGAAGAAGAAATTCCACAGGGAAAAGACTCTGGACGCCGACGAACACCGAGGCTGCGACCATCGCCCTTTTCAGCCATCGCACATTGAATTGAAAACGCTCTGCCAAAAACAAGTAAATCAACAACGGGAGAGAAATAAGAAGGAGCGCAGCAATACTTTCCAATGCCGTGTACTCTCGTTCAACGCCTAACAAGTCGGGCGTTTCAACTAACAGAACAAACGCTGCGCTGACAACCGACAACAATCCGAAGTACAAATTTTCGCGATGAGTCCGATCGCCGGCAAAGAGCATCAACAAATGAATGCCCGAAAGAATAAACACGCCGACAAGAAATCCGAAGATGGCTCTTGAGCGTTGATCTCGCAAAAAGAGAACATTGGAGTAGCCCAGATCCGGCGGCTCTGCAATGCCTCCGGAATACATTTGAGAATTGGCAATACGGAGAGCGAGCAGATGTCTGCCCGGCGTCATCTTTTTGCCGAGATGGACGATAGTGTTTCTGCCCTTGCCCGGTGTCTCGGGTCCGCCGTGTTGACCAATCGAGCCGCGACCTCCGACGAAACTTCCATCCCAGTAAACTTCTCCCGCGTTCTTCATCCCCCTGATCCAGATTGATGCCTCTTCTGAAGAATCGGGGCTGGTCACGATGATCCACGTTCGGTACCACGCTTTGCCGGAGCCGGGGAGGTCTCGAGAGATCCAGATGTCGGGAAGGTTCACTGTTAGCCAAGCAGTGTCGTCGTAGTCCGGCTTCGACCATCGAAGGTCGTCTCCGGTTGCAAACTTCCACGACCCGTGCAGCGAAATTATTTTTTCGGATGAAGAGAAAATAAACGCCTGATCCGCGGCTGGGAGATTGCAGGAGAGGAGAGATGCGGCGATCGCGATGGCGAAGATTGTGAGGTTGGGTTTCATTTTATTTCCTCGGATATGTTCACAACTCCTTCACTTCCCCCGAGAAACATATCCATTATAGTGAGAATAAAATGGAGACACCACATTCTCTCCAAGCACAAAACCTGCCGCGTGTGCAGGGTTTGTGGTTACGGCATATTTCTATTGCACGCCACAAATAAGGCTGTTCGCCGGCAACTTCATTTGTGCGACAACATGATTGGAAACATTCCTTGCTTTTCGTCGTAGAAATGAAAAAAGCAATCGGAGGATAATATGGACACCACAGTTTTGCAATACCTGAAAGAGGGCATCGCACAGCAGAGAGAGAATCTCGTCGAATGGCTAAACGGCACGCCGGCAAGCGTGAAGCAATTGCGGACCGGGTCGTTGGGAGAACAGGCGGTGCAGGATCGTCTCCATACACTTGATGTTGCGCTGCAGAAAGTCGAGGAGAAAACACTTGGCCTCTGCGATGTATGCCACGACTTCATCGAAACAAGCCGACTCGAAATGGATTACACGGCGTGTATTTGCCTCGAGCATCTCACCGGCAAGGAGCGATCACTGCTCGAGAATGACCTTGAGCTTTCGCAAAAAGTGCAGAGGGCATTGTTGCCGCACAACGTTCCGGAGATTCGTGGCTTGGAAGTCGCAGCGTTCAGTCAGCCTGCGCGTATCGTAGGCGGCGATTACTTCGACTTCGTCCGGATGAAGGATGGCTCTCACGCCATCGTCATCGCCGATGTGATGGGCAAAGGAATGCCTGCCAGCATGTTGATGGCAAGCTTGCAGGCGTCGCTGCGCATCCTCGCTCCGGAGAGTACCGAGCCTGCCGATGTTGTTGCGCGACTAAATCATCTCTTCAATCACAATATCCGGCTCACCAAATTTGTTACGCTCTTCCTGGCCCGGTACGATGAGAGCTCGCGTGTTCTTACCTACTGCAACGCCGGACATAATCCTCCGCTCGTCCATCGGGTTGATGGCTCCATTGAAGCATTGCTCCCAACGGGCGCAGCAATCGGACTCATAGAGCAGACAGATTTCTTGCAGGGAACAATTACTCTGCGTCCCGGCGACCGGATGATGCTCTACACTGATGGCGTGGTTGAAGCGATGGATGGTAATGAGCAGTTGTTTGGTCAGGAGCGTTTAGAAAAACTTCTTCGCGAGAACCCGAGGGGTTCCGTCCGGAACATGATCGGGTCCTTGAAGGAACGACTCCAGAAGTTTTCCGGAGTATCCACACCGCGGGACGACACAACCATCATTGCGGTCAGCGTTACAGACCACCTTCGCTCTTGAGAGATAGTACAGTCCGCCAAGCACCACCAATCCAGCAAGCGCGAATACTAATATCTCTAAAACAAAAAACCCTGCCTCGTGAGCAGGGTTTGATGTTACAGCATGTTTCTGATTTTACTGGACGATCGAGACGTTCGTTGCGTTGAGACCCTTGGGGCCCTTCTCGACTTCGAACTCTACGCTATCGCCTTCGTTCAAGCTCTTGTAGCCGCTTGAGGTGATCGCATTGAAGTGGACGAAAATATCTTCGCCGCCTGTGCGTGAAATGAAACCAAAACCTTTTGCTGCATTGAACCATTTGACTGTTCCTTTTTCCATGGAAAAGTCCTTTCATGTATTTGAATCAACCCGGCTCAAACCGCCGGGCAAGGTGTACGCCAACGAGCTTTTACTGTATGATGGCGTTGCGACCTTGGAAGGACTCGTACGATTCATCTGCAGGACTACACAAGCGGTGTACTTTGACGCTACAAGATGCGCAATTAATTGACCAATACCTAACCAAAAAAGAAAAGCTTAACCACGAAGTTCACAAAGCTACACGAAGGGGTCACGAAGTTTTTTTTGGTTGTTCCTCTTCGCCGATGCGAAGAGAAATGCGATTTGATGCAACTCTTTAAAAATTTTCTTCGTGAAACTTTGTGCCTTCGTGTCTTCTCCGAAGGAGTCCTTTGGACGTGTCATTTTTTTTGGGGGGGGGAGAAGCGTGAGAAAAAATCCGTTGTAACTCCACCCCAGTTTCCCTACCTTAATTCCACTAACGACCAGCCTATCAATTCATCTTCGGACTCTGAGATTCACTT
>JANNUB010000240.1:0-9591 GCA_031394795.1 Ignavibacteriota bacterium
CCACCGAGTTTACGATTCGGATGAACCCGAACATCAAACGACCGGGGATAGCTGCGCTCGCGCTTTCGACGGATTCTTCGATGCTCACCGCGGGCGCGAACGACATCGGCTATGACAACGTGTTTGCCCGCGCGGTCGAAGCGCTCGGCAATGAGGGCGACGTGCTCATCGGCATCAGCACGAGCGGAAAATCGGAAAGCGTGAACAACGCGCTCCGCATGGCGAAGTCGAAAGGAATAAAGACTATCGGCTTCCTCGGCAAAGACGGGGGCGCGTCAAAAGATTTGTGTGACGTTGCGATCATCGTTCCGTCGAACGACACGCAGCGCATTCAAGAAGGCCACATCACTATTGGTCATATCATCTGCGGGCTGGTTGAACGCGAAATGTATGGGTGAAGCGTCAAGCTCCAAATCACAAGTTCCAAGCTCCACCGGAGATTGCAGTTTCTTTCTTAGCATCTGATGTCGGCGTAAGATCTGACAATGTCAAACTCCCCTACAAACAAAACGCGTCGCGGCGATTTTCTGATTCCATTTCTCACCGTGCTGTTCGATGCAATAGCAATTGAGTTCGCCTTTTTGTTTTCGTACTGGCTTCGCTTCCGCAGCTCGCTGCTCGATCAACTTGGCTCCGTCGGCGTCGAAGGTCCGGCTTTCATGGGCTATCTCTTCGGCTCGCTCGCGATTCTCCTCATCTGGCTCCTCCTCTTCCAAAACAGAAACATGTACGACGTTCGTCGTAACGCCAGTCTTTCCGACGAATTCATCAACGTGGTCAAGGTCGTCAGCTTCGGGATGCTGATTGTGATGAGCGTCGCGTTCTTCTATCGCGCCTTTTCGTACTCCCGCGTTGTGTTTGGCTTGTTGTGGGCGCTTTCGATTACCTCCATTACCATCGGGCGCGCCTTCGTACATTCCATCGAGCGGCGACACTACCGTCGGGGTGAGAATCTTCAACATGCGATCATCGTCGGGAGCGACGCTCTGGCGAATCGGGTGTTTGAAAAACTCAACGGACATCCCTCGTTCGGCGTCCACATTGTCGGATACTTTGCCGACGCGTCTGCTCATGGTGATCTCGCCTTTGCGCGCTCGCAGTATCTCGGCAAGATTGACGATGCGCCCGAGTACATCAAGCGCGAACACATCGAACGCGCATTCATCGCTCTTCGTTCGAAAGATCAGCACAGGCTTTTCAATCTCATCAGCGAGTGCGAGGGAATCAACGTCGAGTTCATGATGGTGCCGGATGTGCTGGATATTCTTACCAGTGAAGTGAAAGTCGCCGAGCTTGAGGGAATTCCCTTTCTGAGAATAAAAAGTAACCCGCTCACCGTGTGGGGCCGGATTGCAAAGCGCACGTTCGACATCCTCGTATCATCGTCCCTCATTGCGCTTCTTTCCCCACTTTGGCTTTTCATTATGGTGTTGATCAAATTGGATTCGAAGGGACCGGTATTTTTCAAGCAGCATCGCGTGGGCCTCGATGGTCGCGAATTCAAGATGTACAAATTCCGCTCGATGAAGGTCGGCTCCGACGAGTTCGACCAGCATGCCGGTCTCGGCATCAAGGGCGATCCGCGACGCACGCGGCTCGGCGTTGTGCTTCGCAAGCTCAGCCTTGATGAGCTGCCGCAATTGTGGAACGTATGGAAAGGACACATGAGCCTTGTCGGACCCCGACCGGAACGCGGGAGGTATGTGCAAGAATTTCAGCGGAGCGTTCCGAAATATATGGATCGCCATCGAGTCAAAGCGGGCGTTACGGGCTGGGCACAAGTAAACGGGCTGCGCGGCGACACATCCATCGAAGAGCGCATTAAGTATGACCTGTATTACATCGAGAATTGGTCTCTTGCATTCGATATCAAGATCCTGCTGCGCACAATCCGAGCGGCGCTTTCGATGAAGGAGGTACACTGAATGATTCCCCTCATCATCTTCTATCTCCATATCGTCGCAATCATTTCGGTGTTTACGAAACGCTATCAGGAAGAAAGTGCCGGCGAAGGATTACTCGCCGTATTTTTCATGGGCTTGATTTTCTTTGTTGGTTGGGCGATGGCGTCGTTCATCATGAAGCTCGTCATGCCGCCGGAAGGATTTGCGGTGTGGTTTGATCGTGATGTTGCCTCGCTCCTTCTGCTGACCATTGGCGAAGCCGCGTTGTACTATTTTTACTTCAAAGAAGACACCCGCGAAACAGCGGAGTTACCGTGAAATGTTGCTTTCGACGGATGCGGAAGTCTTATCTATTTTCCGTCATCTTCTTCAGCTCCCCCACCCATGCAAAGAACTCCGGCAAACCCATTTCTTTCAGGAAAATTATCCCGCGCGCGGCGCGCAATCTCGGATGCTCGTTGCGCAAGAAGAAATCCTTGCCCAGGCAGGTCTTGATCATCCCGTACTGCTCGACCTGAATTTTTTGGGCAAGCTCGGAAAACGGTCCATCATGCTCGTGGCTCGGAAACGACGCGGCGCGCTGCGAGCCGAAGCAATTCATGAACGCAGAATGCATCATCGAAAGCGAGTTGAGCGAGACAGGAATCATGATGTTTGCCTCCGAAGGGGTGAAGCGGTACCACACGTTGCGATAGCCCCACACCCGCACCGATGAGTCGCCGCTTTCTTTTTCGTACAGCTTCAGCGCCTCGGCAACCGCCTGGAGTGCTTTGTAGTGTGTATCGGGTCCGCTTCCTTCGGGATCGAACGCGACGGAAACGACATTCGGCTTGACCTTTTTCATCAATCCAAAAATCGGAAGGACATCCCGGTCAACTTCCGGTTCCTCGGAAAAAATGTCCCCTTTATAAAATCCTAACCGCAACGGAAAGACGCTGCTGCTTTCAATGCCTAAATATGCCCAGAGCAGCTCGACCTCAAATTCGCGCAATGTTCCTTTCAGCGTTTGGATATCGGGCGGATCTTTCGCGCCGGGATACTGTGCCGCCAGATAATCGTGCAGCTCTCTGATGCGAAGCCTGATCGCTGTCATGTCCGTTGTACGGCACACATCGCAGAGATTTCTCAGCAAACGCCTCGCCTCGGCTTCACCTTTTCGCTCTTCGTTATGTTCAGCGGCTCCATCGAGATAGCAGTACACATCCTCCATGTGTGCAAGATCGTTCCGCGATTCGAAGGATCCGGATTTGAGGAGTGCGGCGAACTCCTGCGTACCGAGGTACTTCTCTAATTTTTGAATCACCCCGAGGAAATACGCGTTCGATACCGACGTGAACCCGGATGTAAGGTTTGCAAAGTAGTGCTTGTTGCTTGCATCTCGCACAAGATGATAGATGTGCGCCATGTACGCAAGCATGACATCGTCGTGATGCGGCTCCGTGTGCAGAAAGTTCGTGCCGGAAACTTGGTTCAACCCGGACTGAATCTTTTCCACAATGCTGTCTCGGACGTTCTCCGAGAGTTCTCGAGGAGTGGAACCGGTCTTACGAAGCAGCGCGCTCGTGAACCGATCATCGGAGAAATCCTCTTCCGTCAGTTCTGAGAGAGCCTTGTCCTTTCGCAACGCAAGAGAAATGACAGTCCCTTCTACGTCCTCCCGACCAGGCTTGGAGGCGGAATCAAAGTCAGCGAATTGCCGTTCGACGAGATGGCTTGCAGCTCTCCGTGTAAGGTAGAAGCGCGCATGCGGCAGATCCTGGAGCACAGATGCCGGATACTGCGGACTCTTTTGCTGCTGGATAGCCTGGGCAACGATCGGCGCTTTTGCATCGCCTGCCGCGATGATGATGGCGGTCGCCGTCGGATTGTAGGTAATCGTCGCGAGACCGATCGTGATGACGAGCCGGTTGCGTGATATTTCGATTCCACCAAGGTCCGTTGCTGCGGCCGCTTGCGTCTCGTAGTTCGTGCCAGTCAGGCGCGTAACGGAATACGTGCTCGACCCGCGCACATTGAACGCAATGTGTCCATCAGGACCGATGCCGCCGAGAAAAAAGCCAATCCCTCCCATAGCGCGAACCTGCGATTCATATCCCATACAAAACTCGTCGACACGGTTAATCACTTCCTTCTGCTCGCGTTCGAGATCGGTGCGCGTTTGGCGAACGCGCAGCGTCAAGTCAACGATGTTGTTTGGAAACATCTCCTGCATGCTTTTCCCCGGCGGAAGTCCGAGTGAGGTCGCATCAATGAGTAAGGCTTTTGAGGGATCGAGTCCGAAGCCTTCGATGTAAAACTTGTTGACGTAGTAGTGAAAGCTGTTGTGTTGCTGCGCGTTCATCGGATAGAACTCATCAATCTGCACAAAGCGCAGACTCTTCATGTCGGGGCAGAGTGACGTTGCAATATTGAACGATTCCAGCAGAGATTTGATCTCGCCGGTTTCCCATCGGTCGAGAATTCGCTGCACCCATTTGATGAAATGCTCCGGTGTTTTTCCGGTCGGAAGAGAAACAACCCCGCCGGAATTCCTCAACACCCATTCGATGAAACGAAGCGCCGTGAGCTTCCCAAGCGCGGGAAAATTCGCAACCTCGATGACGTCGATCTTTTCAAGAGGAGGGTAGCGAAATTCTCTTCCGCTGGATTTCAGTGCAAGAGCTTCAACGGCTGATGAGCCATCATATGATCGCGGAGAAGTCATCTTCTCTATTCTTTGATTTTCCATTCATCACCTAATTGTGAAAGCCAATCGCCCAAACAATTCTGAACAACTTCCTCGTGGTCAACATCAGTCGGTGTAAAATGCAGTCGCTCAATCTGGTCGGGGGCGGTCGCTTTGAGAAACTCCATATGCTCCTTTCGCAGATGCTCGGTGTATGACGCGCAGAACGAAGCGTTGGATAAGTTCAAGAACTTTCTGAAGAAATCGTGGTTGCCATAAAACGCATCAAAAAGAAATACATCGGTGATGTGCCTCTTCAGTCCACCTCTGTCGAGCACAAATGCAGTCGGACGATAACCGCCGCTATGCGCGCTGATGATAAGCTTGTTGAGCTTTGGCGATTTGATTACTTCTTCTTTCACCATTGTCGCGAGCACGTCGTCCACCATCCGCTTCAAACCGCCCTCGTCCTCCATCTTTCCGCAAAATGAATCTCGTGCACGATACGGGCCCTGCGGCAGTACGAGAAGCGCGTTTGTCTTTTGCGCGATCATCGCCTGCGGCATTTTGTAGCGCTCAAGCGAGATCATGTTCTCATTCATATGACCGTGAAAGTGAACAATGAGGTTTGTTCCTTCATTCGATTCTTTCAAATGTTTGGGAACGAAGATGACAATGCTGCTATCGGAGTAATGCGGAACATACGGATAGAACGTTCCATCGTTTCGTCTCAATCCGTTCATCCTCTCTTTGTGCGGGAACGGTGCAAACGATGAACGGTAAATGAGCCAATTGCCTCCAGGAATTGCATTCCAATCAACATGCGAAGCAACAACGCTGCGACCGGCATACCCTGTATCGCCAGTGAACTGATTCCAGATCGCACGCGAGACATGGGCGCCGAGCATCACGGCCGTATTCTCAAGGTCTTCTGAATGATCGGGATGTTTGTCGATGAAAATAGCAACCGCGTATGTTGCGCGATCCGTCATGACGAGTGCAACATCCACCTTCGATTCGTTGATCCCACCAGTCTTGTGCGCAACCGCAAACTGTTTGCACGTTGCGCGAAGCAGGAATCTTGGGACCATATCATTGTGCTCCTGCCGCTTCAGAATTTCCAGCATCGCATCGCACGACGAGGGCGAACAAAGCGTCTTGTCGTGGAGCTTTTCCAGCAGCAGCACCATATCCTCAGGCGTGGACATCCCAATTCCGTAGCGGATTGCTTCAGGCGTCTGCAGTTTCGTGCCCGGCGTGTAAAGACGATTGAGGAGCTTCGTGTTCTTCAAACCAGACTGCGCGAGAAAGTCGTTTACCACGTTCATCCTCTCCGCATGAGTCGGAGCCAGGCGGTCAAGAACAAGATTCGTTGCAGTATTCTCGCTCAGAACGATCATCAGGTTCACCGCGTCGAGGAGCGTCATCGTCATCCCGTCGGACATGAATTCCAGCAAGCCGGGCTTCTTGTCTTCCGCCGTCAACGTCACCTTCATGTTCGGATCAATCTTCTTTTGATCAACGAGATCGAAGAACGCCGTCATGATCGGCAGCTTGATGACGCTTGCGGTCGGGAAGTGTTCCGCGCCGTTGAATGAAATTGTTTCACCCGTTTTCAGATTCTTCGCTGCGACACCGAGGTGACCGCCGAATTCATTTTCGAGGCGCCGGAGTTCCGTGCCGAGGGTCGAATCGTTGGTTTGGGAAAACACTTGCGTGAGAAAAGGAAGTTGAAAAAAAAAGAGTACGGCGATGGACGCACTACGAGTTCTCCGTAGGGACGGTCTACGACCTCGTAGAGGGGCATCCCGGAAAGTCGGGACAAGTTCCCCTGTCCCTGCTGAATTATCAACTACACCTTCCAGAACCATTTCTTCAGCCACATGAGATACACGATCAACAACATCATCAGCATGAACGTAATTGCGAACAACAACGACGCGTTGATGGGACTCGCGACGGCGAGGTAGCAATTCTCAAACACATAATTCTTGAGCGACGTCAGGGTTCCGTCCCCCTTGCTGACTTTCCACAAGCCGGTGATGCGACCGATGACTCCGGAAAACACAAACGCCGCAATTGCATTCATCCCGAACATCACAAACGGCTTCGACCATCCACTCCAACCTTTCACGTCAATCAGCCAATAGAACATCGCAAGGCAGACGAGCGACCACCCAGCCATCAGCACAACATAAGAACTCGTCCACAAGTTTTTGTTGATCGGCATCCAGATGTCGAAGATGGCGCCGAGCAAGAGGAGAACGTTTCCTGCGACAAACATCCACGCGGTTTTTTCTTCCTTCGAGTGTGGCGAGCGAAGCCACTCGCCGCAGAATACACCACAGAGGGTCGTCGCAATTGCGCCAAGTGTGCTGAGAATTCCTTCAGGATCGAACCCCGGCGCGGGCGCACCAGCCCATGTATGCCCGGCAAGTAAATTTGAATCAATAAACCACGGCAGACTTCCCTGCGCTTCAAGCACCCCGGCTCCGTAGCCCGGCACCGGAATGCCAACCAACATAAGCCAGTACGTCGCGAGAAGTCCTACCGTCAGCCAAATCTGTTGACGTAGCGTAGTATTGAGATAAATGAAACTGACAACAAAGAAGCAGATGGAGATGCGCTGCAGAACGCCCGGAATGCGCATCGTCGCGACGTCAAAATGATGTCCGAAGAGCAAACCGAACGGAAAGCCGTTAAGAAAGATTCCGAGAAGAAAAATCTTGAGCGAACGGACGAATATTTTCTTGTAGAGATCGTGCTTGCCGCTTTCTTTTTGCTTTGCGAATGAAAACACCATCGCTGATCCAACGGCAAAAAGAAAGAACGGAAAAATCCAGTCGGTAAACGTCCAGCCGTTCCACTTCGCGTGTTCAAGTTGGGGATAGATTGCTCTCCAGGTGCCGGGATTGTTCACGAGCATCATGCCGGCGACCGTTGCGCCGCGAAAAGCGTCGAGCGAGACAAGGCGTTGACTCGAACTCATTTCACGAATTGCATTTTGCGAGTGTGGACGAAACTCCCCGCAACGAGACGATAGAAGTACACACCGCTCGCATATGTTGAGCCATCGAACGTCGCTTTGTATTCGCCCGGAGCGAGCTCATCATCCATCAACACTTCAATCTCCTTCCCGAGGATGTCGTACACGCGCAGCGAGACTTTGACCTGTTCAGAGATGCTGAACGAGATCGTTGTTGATGGATTGAATGGATTCGGGTAATTCTGTTTGAGCGCGAACTCCGTCGGCACGCCGGCAACTTGCTCAACCGATGTGAGCACGGTTCTGAATCTCCAGATGTCTGAGTATGGCGTGGTTCCCAGACTATTGGTTGCGTTAACGCGCCAGAAGTAAATCGTGTTCAATGCCAGCGGGGGCAGAGCGATCGAAGTATCGGCAACGCTGGCTGTATCAACAACAATATTGGCAAAGTCGAAGCTTCTCGAAAGTTGCACGCGGTAGTGTGCCGCACCGGCCGATGGACGCCATGCGAGGCGCGTGCCAATCAGCGGGATATCCAAAGTTACATTTGTAGGGGATGCGAGCAACGGCGTCGCCGGCAGTCCGGTCCTAAAATTGAATGATGGAGAAAAATTACTCCATCCACCTGCGTTGAGAGATCGAACGCGCCAGTGGTACGTTGTTTGTCCGTTCGTGCCGCCAATGGCTCGGAATGTATCAACAATGGTGGAGTCGTTCACCAACAACGTCAAGGAGAATGTCGGATCAGTTGACACTTGAAGGTGGGACCAGCCTGCAGACGCCGCGCCATTCCAGCCAAGTGCCAGCGCGGGAGGTTGGTTCTGTGCACCGCTCGCGGGATATGTGAGTGCAGGCGCTGTCGGTACATTCACCGTCAAGACAGAACTTGCTGCACTTTCGTTATAGTTACGATCAAGCGATGTCACGACGTAGTACCAAGGACCTTGCGTTGGCGGGACCCTTGCACGGCTGTAACGTTGGCCTTCAATCAGCAATATGTTCTTCGACGAATCAAGCTCGCCCGGCGGAATTGTCAGCGTGTTGAAGCGGTACACAACGTAGCGGTACGCACTGTCTCCATCAGCAGCGGGAAGCGGTAAGTCCCATTGAATAGCCGCCGCACCACCATTGGGCAAACGCGCATAGCGAATGTTGCGCGCAGGGTTCGGGGCAATGCTGTCCTTCCAGCTCATCGCCGGCACGAGTGCAGGAAATCGAAAAACATCTTGCTGCAGACTGTCAGCGATGCCGCCGCGATTTCCCGTAATGTTGTTCGCTGTGAATTGAATTGCACCCTGCGTGTTACCAGTCGTCCGGTTGAAGCGGATTTGCCGCGCTATTTCTGTTGCTTGTCCAAAATTTTGATCGCTTATACGATACGTCGCAAGGCCCGGATAAAAATGCCTTCCGTTGCGCTGCGAATTCCACCATGGCTGCAGCAACCCGTAATCCTGGTTCCCGCCGAAGCGCCAATACAATTGCGGAGCAATATAGTCGAGCGAGCGCGCCTGAAGCCAGGCAACGGCATCGGTGTAAATCGAAGTGTAGTTGTCATTGCCGCTGGTCCCCGGCGGTACGCCGTTGCGCCAGATGCCCCGCGGACTCACTCCCCATTTCACCCACGGCTTTGCAGTCCTCACGCTGTCGTAGATTTGTCTGATAAGAAGATTCACGTTGTCGCGCCGCCAATCGCCGAGGTTTGTAAACCCGCGACGCTCATTCACGTATGTTGCCGAATCTTGATTTGAAATTCCTTCGACATAAAAATAGTCGTCAATGTGTGCCGCATCGATATCGTATCGTCGGGTCACATCGGCAAGAACAGACGAAACATAATTCCGGACCGCTTGTTTGCCCGGATCGAGAATTCGCGTTGTGCCGATTGTGAGTATCCAATCGGGATGAAGGTTCGAAACGTGATTCGGTGATCGCGTGTAGGCGCTAACGTACGAACCATGAATAGCGCGGTACGGATTAAACCACGCATGCAATTCCATTCCCCGTTTGTGCGCCTCGTCCACAGCAAGTTGAAGAGG
>JANNUB010000241.1:0-8661 GCA_031394795.1 Ignavibacteriota bacterium
TGAGCATAACGGCAAATTCTCCGATAGTCAGCCCAAAACGATTCGGTACGGGGAACAAGCCGACGAACGACTCGAATCCTGGGAGCAGTGGCGCACCTTCGACGCTGATCCCGTTAATGACGTTCGGTCGGTCGAGAAGAATCAGCTTTGTTCCCGTCTGCTCGCATGCCTCCATGCAATAGAAGAGCGTCCACAAATATGTGTAGTATCTGCTTCCGACATCTTGAAGATCAAAGACGAGCGCGTCGATCGCGCGGAGATGCCGGCGGCTGATTCTGCGAGACGATGAGTAGAGACTCACGATCGGAATGCCAGTGAACGCATCGGTCGAGTGTCCCGTTTCAATCATGTTCATTTGCTCGGTGCCGAAGAATCCGTGCTGCGGCGAGAAGATGTACTTCGCGTTTGCGCGTTTTGCGAGCGCGCAGTGCGTGTATTCCAGCGATGTCGTGACGGATGATTGATTGGCGACGATGCCAAGTCTCTGCAGCCGTCGCCGTGATGAAAGACGGTGAAGATAAACATCGGCGCCGTAAGTGATGAGTTTCGGCATTAGCAGGTTTAGGTCTTTCGCGTTGCGAAGAGATGGGCGATGTTTCCAACAATAATTGTTACAATGCACCCGATGAGTGTATGCCAGGTGAAATCAATCTTAGTGTATGCCAGCACTGCGGCCATTGCAACGATGCCAGCGAGGAACCCGGCGAATGCGTCGCGCTGGGTTGTGTGTTTGAAAAAAAGTCCGAGGAAAAACGTCCCGAGCAGTCCGCCGTAGGTAAAGGAAGCAATCTTGAGTCCAAGCTCAACAACGGGGTTCTTGGTGTCCGTGAAAAGCATTGCGCCGCCAATTAGTAGGATCCCCCAAAGCAATGTAAATACTTTCGGCCAAAAAACATCCTCCGCCGCATCGAGATTCTTTCCTTTGGTCGTGAACTTGAAAATGTCGAGATACGTTGATGATGCGAGCGAGCTGATGGAGGAGGAGAGAGTTCCCATTGCTGAAGCGAGAACCCCTGCAATGACGAGTCCAGCCAGCCCGGTCGGCAGGTTTTCAACAATGAATTTCGGAAATACTTCATCGGAGGACTTAAGCCCAAGTTCCTGAAACGTAACGCCGCCGTAGAACGCGAACAAGCAGAGTCCCAGCACAAGAAAGAAAGCGAACTGGAGAACGATGATTGATGCATCGAGCATCAGCGCGCGCTGACTGTCCCAACGCGTTTTGCAGCCGAGCAGGCGTTGGACAAGAAGCTGGTCGGTGCCGTGCGATGCCATAGTCAAAAATGTTCCGCCGAGCAGCCCGCCCGCAAGCGTGTACGGTGAAGCGAGGAACTCCCAAAAACTGTTGCCAACAAACGTGTTGAACATGGCGAACTTGTCTTGCCCGTCCGCCGAGGCGAACGCCACGACGTCGCTCCAGCCATTCGGCAGGTGATGCAAGATCAACCACATCGCCGCTGCTGCACCGCTGAGATAAATGAACAACTGTACAACATCCATTGCAACGACCGCCTTGAGTCCGCCGAGATACGTGTAGAGCAGCGTGAAGCTTCCGATGATGAGAATGCACGTCGCGTAATCGAAGCCGGTGATAATGTGTACAGGAATCGCGGTTGCAAAGAGCCGTACCCCGGACGCGAGAACGCGCGTGATGAGAAAAACGGACGAAGTGAATTTGCGCAACGGCACGCCAAAGCGCTTGCCGAGAAAATCATACGCTGTCTCTAGATCGCCTTTGTAGTAGGCTGGGATGAAAACCACGCTGACGAGCAACCGGCCGATGAAGTAGCCAATAGCAAGCTGTAGAAAGTGCATGTTGCTTTTGAACGCCAGACCCGGAATACTGATGAACGTCAGCGTACTGGTCTCGCTCGCAACGATGGAGAATCCCACAGACCACCACGACATTTCTTTTCCGCCGAGAAGATAATCGCGCGAAGTTTTCTGCTTGCCGGCGATGACGATGCCCGCGACCGTGACGCCGATAAGATAGAGTATGACGATGATGTAATCGAGGGGAGAGAAGCCCATGGGGAAGGTTTAAGTTTCAGGTTTCAAGAATCATGAGTATCTTCGATCATGGGAAATCCGAAATCGCCGCTTCTCGGCGCGCACATGTCCACCGCGGGCGGCGTCCACACCGCGTTCGCGCGCGGCGCGAGCATTGGCTGTACGACCATGCAAGTGTTTGTGAAAAACAACAATCAATGGTTTGGCAGGGCGCAGACTGAAGAGGACGTACAAAGGTACAAAACAGAGGAAGCGAAAACAACAATCCCTTCCGTTGTCGCGCACGCCGCCTATCTCATCAACCTCTGTGCAGCGAATGCCGACACGCTCAAGAAATCGCGCAACGCGTTTGAAGATGAATTGCGACGCTGTGAAGCGTTCGGCATCAAAGCGCTCATCTTTCATCCCGGCGCGCATGTCGGCGTGGGTGAAGAGGAAGGAATCAAACACATCGCGGGATCGTTGAATATCATCCATGAAAAAACAAGGAACTTTGCAACGCTGACAACACTCGAAGGAACGGCAGGTCAAGGCTCCGCTATCGGCTACCGCTTCGAACATCTGCGCGGCATTATTGACCTGGTTGATGCGAAGAATCGGATGGCGGTCTGCCTCGACACCTGTCATCTCTACGCGGCGGGATACGACATTTCCACTGAAGATGGATGGAACGAGACACTCAAACAATTCGATGAGATTGTGGGACTGAATCGTCTCGTCGCGATCCACACGAACGATTCGAAGAAACCTCTCGGCTCGCGCGTCGATCGGCACGAGCACATCGGCAAGGGACCGATTGGCTTGTCGGGATTCAGAATGTTGATGAATGATGAGCGGCTCGCTTACGTTCCGAAAATTCTTGAAACGGAAAAGAGCGACGATTTGCACGAGGATGTGGAGAATATGAATGTGCTGAAGTCGTTGCTCGGATAAGACTACTCGATCACGGCTTCGTTCAAGAGTCGTTGCCACAACTCTTCGACGCCAAGTCTCGCAACCCATTCGCGCAAATATGTATGATTCAAATTGTGGTGTTGAACTTCATACACGCGCAATGCGTCAACGAATTGTTTCTCGCTTCCGCCTGCTTGTTTCGCCCAATCCAACTTTGATAAAATCGTATCCTCTGGAGCAGAAATCCAAACAGCAACGCCGAACATAGCCTCGCGCTCTCGACGTGCGAAGCGTGAGTGATCATACGGCGTGTCTTTCAATATCCAAAAATCAACTTTATTGCCGCTGGATGGGTGAAGCAAGTTGAACATACCTCTGAAGCGCATTGCATCGAGAATCATGTTCTTATCAAGATAGTATTCGGGAAAGGGAAACGCTGAGAGCAATTGTTCAACGGCAGATGGGTTGATACTAACGACGAGATCAATATCGTGTGTTGAGCGCGGCTCTCCTTGAAAGCTGGAGACGACTGAACCTGTTATCATATACTCGACGCCAGCGTCGTTGAGCGCGTGAACCGTTTGCGCTAATAATTCCTGTTGTGACATTTCTCTAATCGCCTGAGAAAGAGAGCGTGAAAATCCTCATCCGAAAGGTGAGGATTTACCTTACGAAGTCCTTGACGGAACAATTGCACGCTGAACTCGGAAAGCTCGAATGCCTTTCGGAGTCGTTGCTCTGACGTCATCGCGCGCAGCGCTTTTATGTAGAGTGCATGATTTGGTAGAGGCTTGGGATTCATAGCGAAATCAAGATATGAACTTTTCTGAAATACGCATCACATTTTCTCCACCTCACCGCTGTCAACAGCACAAGAAACTCAGGCTCGTCGGTTCGTGGGGCCCTCCTGTTCGCGTTGGCAACACGCCGGAAATCATGAACATTAAGCTGACATTTGTGTAAGCAGAAATCCGACATGTTGAATGCGACCGCCGGAATCGAACCGCTGTATTGACTCAAGTCGTTGAAGTGAGTACCTTGAGGCAAGCATGGAGGACGTATGACAATACAACGCAAAGCAATTTACGACGGCAAAGTTTTACAACTCGACGAGCCGCTTGAGTTGGCGCCGAATACGGAGGTGACGATAACACTTGAAGTTGTCGAGGACAACGCGTCCGACCAACCCAAGAGTTTTCTTGATGTAGCTGAGTCGCTTCGATTGCAAGGACCGCCAGATTGGTCGGCCCGCATTGACGATTACTTGTACGGAACCGACAATGGCGCTCAGCCGTAAGCTTTTTGTGGATACTTCATACGCTGTCGCGCTTTCTTCTGTGAGCGACCAGCACAATCAACAGGCGCGCCTTCTCGCACAACAGATTCGCCAATACAAGTCAACATTTATCACTACCCGCGCCGTTCTTTTTGAGATTGGCAACTCGCTTTCGAGACTCCGCTTCCGCAAAGAAGGGGCAACGTTGCTCACAACGTTTGAGAGCGACGTCAATGTTGAGATTGTCAATGTGGTCTCTGAGTTATACAACCGTGCGTTGCAACTCTTCGTAAAGAGACCCGACAAAGAATGGAGTCTAACGGATTGTCTGTCGTTCGTTGTTATGCAGGAGCGTGGACTCACCGACGCACTCACGAGCGATGAACACTTTGAACAAGCAGGTTTCAGAGCGCTGCTTCGAACCACGTAAACTTCTCCGCCGTCTCTTCGGCATCATTCAATAATAATTCATTCACAATCTCCCTGAAAGGAGTTTACACCATGAAGCATTCCTTATGTGCTTTTGCTGTACTGTCGTTCTTGTTGTACACCACCGCGACCTCCGTCGCGCAGGTCAACGACCCCGTTGGGGATAAGGTCGCGGGTTTCCGCGGCGACATGCTGTGGCAGATTGACGACGTGCAGAAGAAGCTGATGGATCTCGAAGACGCCATCCCGCAAAAGAAAATGTCGTGGCGGCCCGCGAAAGGTGTTCGCTCGATCAGTGAAGTGTACTTGCACGTCGCGTTCGGCAACTACATTCTCGCGAAGTTTTCGGGCTTCGAGCTTCCCGCCGACATAACGCTCCCCGATTTCAAAGAGATCAACAAGTGGGATGCGGCGACGAAGGACAAGAAAGAAATTGCCGAGCGGATGAAGAAGTCGTTCGAGTTCATTTCAAACTCGATCAAGAACATGCCCGATGCTGATTTGGAGAAGGAGGTAACGTTCTTCGGACAAGAGACGAGCAAGCGCAACATGTTGATGAGCGCGCTCGCCCACATGCACGAGCATCTCGGACAATCCATCGCGTACGCGCGCTCGAACGGCGTTGTGCCCCCGTGGACTGCCGCGCAGCAAAGTGGTGGAAGCAACTAAGCGCTTTCATCAGACAAGGAAAAAATAAACGCATTGCGTCTATCCGGCTATATCGGGTGGATAGACGCAATGCGTACTTACAGTAGTTATGATGTCATACACGGCGGCAAAAAGATTTTTTTTGAGCGCGAGCCGAATGAGTTCGTCGAATCGAATTGTAGTTTGAAAGTGCAGTGCATACCGCCGTGTACGAACACATAACAATCGTAAGCAACGACGCTCACACATTTGTAAAACTCACGCTCATGCTCGCGCACGGAATAGTTGAGTTCGCTCCACGCCGCCAAAGCGATTGGTAAGAATCAGAAGCGCATCGTTGGCGGCGTGGCGTGCTTACTCGAACGTTATGATGTCATACACGGCGGCAAAAAGATTTTTTTGAGAGTGAGACGAAGAAGTTCGTTCGAGCCGAATTTAAGTTTGGAAGTGCAGTGCATGCCGCCGTGTCCGAACACATAACAATCGTAAGCAACGACGCTCGTTCTGTTATAGCCTTTGATTGAACTCGCTCCACCCCGCCGTGCTTACTCGAACGTTAGCGGCAAGCTTATGGCGACAGTGCGACACCAAACTGTTTACATGAAATGAACAAATGAAATACCTTACATACAGTTTAAACAATTCAAATAAAACAATTCAATATGGGAAAATTAGCAGAAATAAAAACGAAAGAAACCAACTCCAGTGTTGAGGATTTTATCAATAGTGTGAAAGATGAACAAATGCGTAAAGACAGTTTTCTTTTACTCAAATTAATGCAAAAGGTCAGCAAGGAAAAACCAAAGATATGGGGCAGTTCAATCATTGGCTTTGGAAACAAAAGATATAAAAGCCCCACTACAGGACGAGAAGTTGATTGGTTTAAAATTGGATTTTCTCCCCGTAAAGCGAACTTGTCATTACACCTTGTTTTAAGTCTGCAAATTCATGCCGCTTTGTTGAAAAAATTGGGTAAGCACAAGACAGGGGTTGGTTGCCTTTATATCAATAAGCTGGATGATATTGACCCCAAAGTTTTGGAAGCATTGATTTATGCATCATTAAAAGGGAAGTGACAAAGGCATCAAAAAAGGTGTTATACCCTTTGTAATATGAAATGAACCGGAAAGTATTAACTTATAATTTTATCAGCATGAACCCCAACAAAATGAAAGAATGGTATAAGACCCACCTCGGATTGAACACCGACCAGTACGGAACCGTATTTGAGTGGAGGCAAGCCACTGATTCAACCAAAAAAGGATTTACGCAATGGAGTCCATTTGCTGAAAAAACAAAATACTTTCAACCCTCAACAAAGGATTTTATGATAAATTATAGAGTTGCTGACTTAGAAGGGCTTGTTGAAGAACTGAAAAAAGAAGGAGTTACAATTACAGATACAATTCAAACAGTTGATTACGGAAAGTTTGTTCACATAATGGACATTGAAGGGAACAAGGTTGAACTTTGGGAGCCTAACGACATTGAATATGAAAAACTAGGTGTCCAGATGGGCAGCAAGACGACCAAATGATTCTACAACTCTCACAGACAGCGCATACGACATCAAACAGTTGTTCTTCGTTGGAAAAGCGAGCCAGCCGCTAACATGGGCTTAAAAGAAATGGCGGGTGTAGTGCTAAATCAAACACTTTTGCTTCTAATAAACAGTTGTGGTAGGTTGACAGTTGGTGCTTCTAAACCGCCACTTCTTTAAGCCCCGAACCGTTATTTGAAATTTTGTCCTCTAAACAACATACAGGAGCATTCAATGCAAGCGATATTCGTACCATCCACGAAAGAGCTTACACGGTTCTTCATGCTTTTCCTGGCGCTCACAGTTCCCGACCTGGCTGCAACATCTGGTTCCGGGGAGTCTGGCAGGCTCACCTCGGTTGGAAGGATGCATGATCTTAGAGCTTCACACACCGCAACGCTACTGCCAAATGGCAAAGTACTCATCGTTGGTGGTTTCAAAAAGGTTCGGACGTACGATCAAGTCTATTTCAATAGTGCTGAGCTGTATGACCCTCAAACACAAACATTCGCGGCAACAGGCAATTTGAACGTCGCGCGATGTGGGCACACAGCAACGCTCCTTCCTGACGGAACAGTCCTGATTGCTGGAGGTGGTAATGACGCACCGCTTGCAAGCGCTGAACTGTATGACGCTGGATCGTTTACGCTCCTTGGCGAAATGGCTGTGCCCAGACAGGGCCATACTGCAACGCTTCTGAAGGACGGCAATGTGTTGATCGTTGGAGGGTCACAGGCTGAGAAGCGAAGCGCGGAAATATTCGATACGAAAGCAGAACGATTCAAGCTCACAGGTGTATCAGCCATGGACCGTGTGTCGAATACATCAACGCTGCTTCCCGACGGGAGAGTGCTCATCGCGGGAGGAGCCATAAAAGAGGAACGCCGCTGGAAGGTGCTTTCGAGTGCAGAGATCTATGACCCGAAGAAAGGGACGTTTGTATCGACAGGAAGTATGACGATGGTACGATATAAACATGGAGCGATTCTCCTTCCCGATAGCACTGTCTTGATTGTCGGCGGGTCCGATGAGCGTGACTGGCAAGGTCAATACAACACTGCCGAACTCTACGACACAAAGCATGGGACGTTTTCCCGGCTGGAAGATATGAAGGGGAAGCGCTTCAAGCTTCCCAATGGTATATCATTGCTGAATGATGGCACGGCGCTGATCAGTGGGGGGAGCAACCAGGTGGAGGTTTATATTCCAAGGAGGAAAGTCTTTTCTTCCGTCGCGATGTTCAAAGAGACTCGCTTCTTCGCGACCGCTACACTGCTCGCGGATGGAAGCGTACTGATCAGTGGAGGATACAATACGCAGCCGCAATCAACTGATGAGGCGTGGGTTTACAAGCAGTGAGCTCTAACGCACGGGACATTTTCACAAATGATAAGAATGGAAGGAGATACGCAACAATGCAAACTCGGCTAATCAATATCCTATTTCTTTTCAGCCTCGTGTTCCAACTTGGTTTGCAGCTCTCTATTTCTCAATCCCAACAAAAATGGACGGATGTGTTCGTCGAAGACCGTGCGTCTCTTTCTTCGCAAGGCAGAAATCCCTATTTCATTCTCGAACCTGGGTACCGATTGCAGCTCAGCGGAAAAGAAGGGAAGAAAGCGATCGAGCTTGTGATCACAGTGCTCAACGAAACAAAGATCGTTGATGGCATTGAAACGAGAGTTGTGGAAGAGAGAGAAAGCGTGAACGGCGAGCTCATCGAAGTATCGAGAAACTTCTTCGCAATCAGCAAACGCACTGCTGATGTTTATTACTTCGGCGAAGATGTTGACATGTACAAAGGCGGCAAGATCGCCAGCCATGAAGGTGCGTGGCAATCGGGAAAGAACGGGGCACGTTACGG
>JANNUB010000252.1:0-7519 GCA_031394795.1 Ignavibacteriota bacterium
ATGAAGATGAAGATGAAGATTTGGATTATGAATCGCGTTTGCGCATATTCTGGTAAGCACAAAGGCTGGCGTTGCGCAAACGCATTGGATATGCACGGCAGGAGACGGCAGCGTCAGCTGCCGTTTCCATTTTATGTCCTCACGATCTATTTGACTAAGGCCATTTTTCTTGTCTCAATGTATTCTGATAGTTTCAGGCGATAGAAGTACACACCTGCGGGATGCTCATTCGCATCAAACTCTATCGCATATGTTCCTGCCTCCTGTGTTCTGTCAACAAGTGTTGCTACCTCTCTTCCTAAGATATCAAAGACTTCTAGTGTCACATGTCCATTAGAAGGAACTCCGTAACTGATCGTGGTCATAGGATTAAATGGATTGGGGAAATTTTGATGCAAGACGATTTCTTTGGGAAGGTGTGATTCAGCATGTGAATCGTCAACATCACTAATCGTACCGTATCTACGGCCTGAAATAACTGCGCCGATCAAGTTCAGCGGGGAAGACGCCTCACTTTGCCGTCTTCCCAAGCCAACCGCTTTTGCCAACCAGTCTTTACCATATCCGTATTGAACTCCAGCATGCCAAACCGTGTCGCCGGCCGAACTAACCACCGCACTTGTGTAGTACTTAGAAAGAGTATCAATGCCTAGTCTTGGGTAGAATACGTTTGAAGTGGTAATGAGGCCTAAGTAATCTTGATAGAAAGGAATAGCGTCAACACACACGGGCCAAAGGCTTCTGTCGCGAATAGAAAGATCGTAAAGCAAATACTCTTGAGCAGTACAGGTCGAAATTGGGTAGTATCGGTACACGCGAGATGAGTCATCCATCCGATAGTACCTTTTGTTCTGTCCCCCAGACGGAGGAAGAATTATGTTCTCCAAAAAAACGCCATAGGTCTTATGGTTTGGCATCAATGTATCGCCAGTTATGCGAATACTGTAGTGCAAGAATGAAATCTTCATCCATATATTCCCAGTAGTTTCCAATCTGCATGGGAAAGAAATCGCGGAGTGTCGTGTCAATTTGTGCGAACGCGGTGGTGTAGATGAAAAGAAGGGCGGGGAGGATTTTGGAGTTTGAGAACAACATGAGTGTGAGCCAACCATTGGTATCTGCAATATACTGCGGATAACCAGCATTGTCAATCAACCTCTCAAGCTCGCATTGACTCACAAAAAAGGTAACCGAACGGGGTTGCCAATCGTTGCCTCATAAACTATGTAACCAACAGTTACGGGAGGATTATGAGCAACAAGTCAAAACGCGAATAGATTCTTCTCATCCTCGCGCGGGCCTCACACTCGCGGAGTTGAACCGATGACAAATCTTGAATAAAAAAACTCTTGATTTCTCCGTCCGTATGGTTACATTTTGTTATGAGGCAACGCGTTTTTTGGAATCCTCACTTGTCTTAAAGAGAATTCCTCCTCTTCCGAACATTTGCACGATACGTTTGCCTATTTTGAAGCGCCGGCATCGAACACGCCCAGGGCAACAAGCTCCGCTCGAAGTTTCGCGATGATCGCCTTTGTCAGCTTAACTTCTCTTGGGTTTACGTGCTTCGAATCAATCCACCATATCTTCTTTGGCTCTTTCGCAGCGGCATACAACGCCTCAACATTTACACGCGGAATCATTTCATCGTTCGTTCCATTGATCATGATGAGCGGCGTCGGCGATACCCGCTCGATGTAGCGCATCGGCTCAAGCGGAGAGAGCAGCATCCCGCCGAGAATTCCCACAAACTCGCTCATCAGTTCACCTTCATAACGACGAACATTGTGCCGTATCAACGAACGTAAATCGCCTGCGCCATAGACCATTGCGGCTACCGCGATGCGTTTTTCATGAGCGACGATGCACGGAACGAACGGCGCGCCGAAACTATAGCCGAGAATAACGATCTTCGTTGTATCAATATCACTTCGCGTGAGAAGATAATCTATTACCAGCATGACAGATGGAACCATATCGAGCAACGCTTGCCGAATTTCCGGAGTATCGGCGAGGAACTGCGGGAGAGAATATCGTTCGCGCTGTTCAAGCGGATAATCCACCGCAACGATGATGACGTTCTCAATTCCCAATGCAAAATCAATTGCGTTCTTGCCTGTCGCCTTTCCGCCAAGCAAGACGATTGCGGGGTAGCGACGCAGCGAATCGCGCGGCGCGAGCACACCGCATTTGACTTTGAAGCCATCAGTGTTGGTGATCGTGAGCCAGGATTTTTCAGTGAGTGAGTCGCCGCCCGCAGGCGTGAGATGCACGTTCGAGAGCGCTCCTTTGCGTTCGACAAAATCGTATGAGTAGTCCTTTACGGAGAGATGAACTATGTACGCGCAGAGGACGGCGAAGAAAAGGAAACTGAGAAGAGTTGTGTATCTGATGAATCGCTTCATCAGAAAAGATACGAAAGAATGAACTCACGTTTGGCGCTACGTTCGGTTTCGTCGCATGCGATTCAGCTCAAACCCTATCAACCCGATCATGAGAACATCAACGATCACTTCCAGAACGTACCCTTGTGTATTCCAGCCACCCCCTTCTTTGTGGAAAAACTTATCCACCCAAATGTGAAGTGAATAAAACGGAACGAGCTTAAACGCTTCATACAAATCCGAGTAGTGCGCGCGCCAGTAGTAGCCTTGCGGCGCACTCCAGTCGCGAGCACTCAGCCAGCTTGTGTCTCCCTGTTCCCGGGCGGCAAGCGCTGCGTGCGAGTGACCATACATCCCGATAAGGTCGGGCAGCATGCCGAGAAACGCGGCAAGCCCAATCAGGAAAGCAACAATGGATTTCTTTCGCGTAACCAACTTCGTCCATAGAGATGGCGCTTGAACGCGGAGCAACATCCCGAGGAATTTCAGGCAGTAGTACGCAAGAAGTCCGGCCTGCACGCCGTGCGATGGTGTCGTTGCCATAAGGTTATCGAAGCGACAACTGCTTCAGTTTGAAGCGTACGCTACCGCGATCGCGCTGAAGCCGCCGCGCCAGTTCGTACATGGACAGCTTCTCGCAGTGCTTTCTGAGATATGAGATCTCGGCATTGCTCCACGGTCGGCGGAGAGGGTGAAAATAGCCGGCGCGGTGCATTCGCTGAGTAAGAGCAAGCGGGCCCCGCCCGAGGTCGTGTGCAATCTCCTTCCGCATCTTAATACCGTCCCACTTCCGGACATACGCATCCTCGCGTGCGGTCCATCTGCGAAAATCTTTTTTCTCGCGCATGCCGAGCGCGATGCAACGGCGGCGCACACCGTCCAATGGTCGCACCAGAGCGAGAGCAATCTCTTTCTCCTTTTTCCTACCAAACCAACGCCGGATGTACTGATCTTCCTCCGGCTTCCATCGCTTGCTTTCCACGCTAAACCCAAGGTACTTCGCGCGGCTCGTTACTGCAGACAGTGTTCGACCAAGTTTGCTGGCAATTCCTTTCGTACCCAATGTCGCAATGGAAGAGCGAAGCAACTCATCGTCGCGCAATACCCAGCGGCGATTGATCCGAGAAAGACCAAGCGCCCGCGCGCGCATGCGGACAGCACCGTGGCCGCGATGAAGACGCGACGCAATTTGAGCAGCGCTCATACGCTCGTAGTTCGCGCGCATGAAGGCATCGTCCCGAGGCGCCCAACGGCGGTGAGAGTTTGCCATCAATGCTCTCCTCTGAGAGGTTCCGGAGTCATAGCGAGGAGTCGGGTATATTCCCTCATAGGTGCGTCGAGCCTTGCTCTCTTAGATTGTTGCTGCATGAAGACTCCCAATAATGATCTACAGTTTGAAATTCCATTCCGAACGTGAGTACTTTTCACGCGCCAGCTCGGCAATCCTTTGATGCGGTATCAACGTGAGTTCTTCCGCCACATTCCAATGCCGTTTCAATTCACCTTTGAGAAGTGACCGATCTGCACCTATGCTCCTCACGAAATCCACATGACGTCGCCGAGCGCGATAGTCCGGTTGCTTTGGCGGCATCTTCAAATATCTTTCCATGAGCGCGAGATCAAAATCGAGAAGAAATGTGCCGTGGAAAAAAAGCGCCTTCAGTTTTCTTCTTTGCGCGTTGCCGGAAAACTTTCTGCCTGCAATGGCTAAGTCGCTGCTCCCTTTCACCTCGACTCTTGCGTTGAGCGAAATTGAGAATGCTTCTGCGTGACGGTTCATGATGGAGTTTGTCGTTGCTGTGATGTTGCGCGTCGCGCCGTGTGGATCAATCCGCAGAATCAAAGAGTAGTTCAAACAACCGGGACCCTGCAACACTGTTCCGCCGCCGCTGTGACGCCGGAGAATCGGAATGCCGTCCGCGTTGCACGCATCAACGTTGATCTCTTCATGCACTTTGTTCGATGAACCGAGCACGACAAAACATGAAGGCGACTCCCAAAAGCGCAGCACTTCGCAGCCGCGCCCGGACTCGCACAAATCGAGAAGGACTTCATCGCAGGCAAGGTTTTCTTCGGGAGAGGGAAAGGTGTGGTCGAGGAGTTTCAGGTGACCGTCACCTCCCCAGATGACCGTCACCTGCTGTGGCAACGCGCGGAGAGGTGACGGTCATCTTGATGTAAACTTCTTTTTTCTGTTGCGGATGTAATCCACAAACACGTACTCGCCGAGATTGTTGAGCGAGGAGTAATAGGCTCTGCCCTGGTTTGCTTTCGTCAGCTCTTCAACAAAGTTGATCAGGTAGGGATCGCGCGCAACCATGAACGTCGTGATCGGAACCTGTTCGCGGCGGCAGGCGACGGCTTCGTCGAGCGTTTTGTTGACGATCTTCGGATCGAGGCCGAACGAGTTTTTGTACAGCTTGCCGCTTTCGGTGAAGATCGCGGAAGGCTTTCCATCCGTGACCATGAAGATTTGCTTGTTAGCGTTGCCGCAACGGCGCAGTAATTGGCGCGCGAGCTGCAATCCCGCCCGAGTGTTTGTGTGATAGGGTCCGACATTGAGAAACGGCAGCTCGTTGATGCTGACAAGCTGCGCCTGGTCCCCAAAGGTGATCAGCGCGAGGTAATCCTTCGGGTAGCGCGTCATGATGAGTTCCGAGAGTGCAAGCGCCACCTGCTTTGCCGGCGTGATGCGGTCTTCACCGTAGAGAACCATGCTGTGGCTGACGTCGATCATCAGCACGGTTGCGCACGTGGTCTGATGCTCGGTCTCATAGACTTCGAGATCTTCTTCTTTCAGCGTAAAGTCATCTATGCCGTCGCGGCGAAACGCATTTGAAAGCGTTGAAGTGAGATCAATGTTTGTCGGTTGATCGCCGAAATTGAATTTCTTCGTTTCGCTCAATCGGTCAACGCCGCTGCCCGTGTAGGGGGTTTCATGGGCGCCGGTCGGAGATTTCTTGAGCGATGTGAAAATCTCTTTGAGCGCATCCTGGCGAATGCGCTGGATGCCTTTCGTTGTCAGCGTCGGGACATCGTTGATGTCTTCGATGATGCCCATTTCGCGCAGCTTGTCGATAAGATCATCCATCGTCATGTTCTCATCGAACACGCCGTACTCTTCGGCAAGCTGGCGCAGCCAATCCAACGCCTCCTGAACATCGCCGCTCGTCTGAGTGACGAGATAGCTGAAAAGCGAGACCATTTGTTGCAGGCGCTGCTCGTCGGTTCGCGATTCAGGTGTCCATTTGCTATAACGAAAACGCATTGGAGAATTTTACCATTTGTTCATTTCAACATTGCACCATTGTCCAGCCATATGCTGAAACGATTACGTTGACCTCTTCCTGGTTTTTTTCATCACTTCTTCGTGAGGAATGAGGTTCGCAGGATTCATACTCTCGCGAATCGATTCATCTAATTCTCTCTGCTCGGCGGGAGAAAGAGTATTTGCCCAACCTCCTTTGGGAGCCCGCGCATACGTCCAAGCGACATCCCGAAGCATTTCCAACTCATCCTTTTTCTTGATGTCGTTAAGAAGGCTAACGATTTCTTGTTTCAGTTCTTTTCTGTTCATACGTCATGTGAGTTTCCTGTTGCCCTTACGTGTCAATCGTCAATGATGAAATGTTGAAATGATTCCATCTCACGACATCCAATTTGCCCGCGACTCAGGGTTCCACTTCGTGGTTGTCTTCTTGGCCTTTGTGAAGAACTCGATCGAGCTTTTTCCCGTGATGTCTCCTGCCCCGAATTTCGATTCATTCCATCCGCCGAACGAGAATGGTTCACGCGGCACCGGCACGCCGATGTTCACCCCGATCATCCCGGCGCTCGCATGCTCAGCGACATAGCGCGCGGCGGCGCCACTTTGCGTGAACACGGAAGCGGCGTTGCCATACGGATTCGCGTTCTCGATCTTCATCGCCTCATCGAGCGTTGGCACCCGCATGATCGCAAGCACGGGACCGAACACCTCTTCCTGTGCGATGCGCATGTCGGGACGGACGAAGTCAATCACCGTCGGCCCAACATAATAGCCGTCCTCTTTCCCCGACACAACGACATTACGGCCATCAACGAGCACCTTTGCTCCCTGCCGCTCCGCTTCGGTGATGTATCCTTCGATTCTTTCTTTTGCTTTCCGGGAGATCACCGCACCGAGATTATTTCCGGGAATGATCTTTCTCGCCTCATCACAAAGCTTCGTGATGATCCGATCGACATTACCTACGGCAACCATGGCAGATGCCGCCATACAGCGCTGCCCTGCGCAGCCGCTCATACTCGCCGCGACATTCGAGGCGGTCATCTCTTCGTGCGCGTCGGGTAAAACGATCAAATGATTCTTTGCGCCGCCAAGACACAGCGCCCGTTTCAGATGCGACGTGGCGCGCGCGTAAACGATCTTTGCAACCTTCGTCGAGCCGACAAACGTCACCGCATCAATCCCGGGGTGGTCGCAGATCGCCTCCACTGCAGCTTGCCCGCCATTGACAACATTGAACACCCCATCGGGCAGACCTGCGAGCTTCAACAACTGCGCAATGCGAATCGAGCTGAGCGGCACAAGCTCCGACGGTTTGAGAATCATGGTGTTGCCGAGCACCAGCGCATTGGGGATCGTCCAGTTCGGCACCATGTTCGGAAAGTTGAACGGCGTAATCGAAGCGATGACGCCGACGGGATAGCGATCGATGCGGCACTCGACGCCTTTGCTCACTTCAAGAATCTCTCCCGCCGCCAGCTGCGGCATCGAGCAGGCAAACTCGGTCAGCTCGATTGCCTTTTCGACTTCTGCATTGGCTTCGCTCATGATCTTGCCGTTCTCCGTGTGGACAAGCTCGGCAAGGTCGTGCATCTGCTCTTCCATCAGCCGCTTGTACCGAAAGAACACCTGTACGCGTTCCTTGATGGGAGTGTTCGACCACGCCGGCAACGCGGTGCGCGCAGAGCGAACGGCATCATCAACATCTTGCGCAACCGAGAGAGGAACGCTCGCGATTTGCTGCCCGATGGATGGATTCATGACCGGAAGAAATTCCCTTTCCCGCGACTCGCTCCATTTGCCGCCGACGTAGTTCGTAAGCATATGGATGCCGTTGGATGGTTTGGCGGCGGTTGTAAGTTGTTCG
>JANNUB010000265.1:0-7607 GCA_031394795.1 Ignavibacteriota bacterium
GACGAACAAATTCTAAACGTAACGACATGGCTGAAGCTTCTTTCCACGGCATGACTCATCTCCCAATTGTTTGACAGTCATGCCTAATAACGTGTTTACCTTGTCTCCGAACAAGTGTTTACCTTCTCTCCGGTCTGTACACTCCCAAAGGGAGAAGGGGAGATTGAACAAAACATCGTTCTTCTTCAAATGCATTCAAGCCATTCGAGACGATACACCAAAGCCCCTCTCCCCTCGGGAGAGGGGTTGGGGTGAGGGCGTTTGAATCATCACGCCGCTTTTCGATTCGAGTAAACAACGGACGGAACAGAAATCGTCGGCGCCTTGGCAATTGACTTTGCATCCGCAAGAATTCGTGCAAGCCGTTTCCCCACATCAGCCTTCACGACTTTCTCTCCGCACTGCGGACAGACGCCAGCGGGAACATTCTCAACAACAACAAGCCTTTTCTTTATCCAGAAGTCTTGATTGATTTTTTTTGACTCGAAGTGATTGCCGCAAACACGGCACTCACCATAATCATAACCATTCGCCTTCTTCATTTTCATTCCTCAATTCATCAACAACTGCCGCGCAATCACCATCTTCTGCACCTCCGACGTTCCCTCGCCAATCGTCATCAACTTCACATCGCGATATAATTTCTCGACGGGAAATTCTTTGATGAATCCATAACCACCGTGAATCTGCACGGCTTCATTCGTTGCTCGTGTCGCCGCTTCGCTCGCGAATAATTTCGCTTGCGAGACGGCGAGCGTGAAGTTCATTCCTCGCGACGCCAGCCATGCCGCTCGCTGCGTAAGCAAACGCGACGCGTTGATTTCGGTTGCCATGTCGGCAAGCTTCCACTGAATTCCCTGGAACTCCGCGATCGCCTTGCCGAATTGCCGCCGCTCTTTTGCATATTTCAAACTTGCATCGAGCGCTCCTTGCGCGATGCCGACTGAAAGCGCCGCGATGCCGATCCGCCCGCCATCGAGAACCGCAAGAGCTTGCTTAAATCCCTCCCCCACTTCTCCGATGAGGTTCTCTCCGGGAACTCGCACGTTCTCGAAAAGTAGTGCGGCAGTGTCGCTGCATCGCATTCCTAACTTGTTTTCTTTCTTGCCAGCCGTGAATCCCTTCGTTCCTTTTTCGAGAATGAACGCAGAAATCCCCCTCTTCCCTTTTTCGAGATCCGTCATCGCCATGATGACATATGTTCCGCCCACGGAACCTTGCGTTATGAATGTTTTACTTCCGTTAAGAATCCAGTCCTTGCCATCGCGCTTCGCGACGGTTTTCATTCCGCCGCTGTCGCTTCCGGAGCCGGGTTCGGTCAATCCCCAAGCGCCCAACTTTTTTCCCGTCGCCAGGTCGGGGACGTATTTTCGTTTTTGCTGTTCGCTCGCAAATTTCATGATGTGCCCGGTGCAAAGGCTGTTATGCGATGCGATCGTGAGCGCTATCGAAGGGTCAACTTTCGCGATTTCTTCGATGATCACAATCGCCTCAAGCTCGCTCAAACCGGCGCCGCCCAGCTCTTCAGGCGAGGTCATCCCCATGAAGCCAAGCTCGGAGGCTTTCGCCACAATCTCGTGCGGAAATTCCTGAGACTCGTCATATTTCATAACGTGAGGACGGATCTCTTCTTCCGCGAATTTTCGCGCAACGTCCTGCACGGCTTTTTGACTCTCGGTAATATCGAAATCCATGCCGCCACCTGTTTCCAACATCGTTACTCCCTTATTTGTCTGTGCGTAACATCAAAATTTTGAATTAATTCCCTTGCAACATCGTACGGCGTCGAGCGCAGATCCATCACGGAATCTATTCTCGACGACAACAGCGCTTGCCGCTCGCCGTTCCAAAAATCAATACGAAGCCTATCGGCAACAAGTTCTCGAATCCGTTCTTCCATTCTCTTTGTCCGTCGTGACGCCAAACCGCCGCCTTGCTCAAGATGCATCCGGTGCCGTGCGATCAGTGCAGCAATTTCTTCGATCCCTTTTCCCTCGCTTGCCACTGACTTCAGCACATCGGGATTCCAGGCGGCTGCAGGCTTGAAGTGCAAGATCATTTTTAAGGACATGACCGCCTGCTCCGCGCCTGGACGATCCGCTTTGTTCAACACGAAGCAATCCGCAATTTCCATCAAGCCGGCTTTCATCGCCTGAATCGAGTCGCCGGATTCGGGAACGAGCACGACAACCGTCGTGTCGGCTGCGCCGGCGATGTCAAGTTCCGACTGTCCCACGCCGACCGTTTCCATGATGACGATATCTTTGCCCGTCGCGTCGAGGACGTCGGCCGCTTCGCGCGTTTTCTTGCTCAAGCCGCCGAGGCTGCCGCGCGAGGCCATACTGCGGATGAATACGCCCTCATCCATCTCGATGTCGCTCATGCGCACGCGGTCACCGAGCAGCGCCCCACCCGTGAACGGGCTGGTCGGGTCCACAGCGATAATACCGATCCGCAAACCCTGACCACGGTAATAGCGAGCGAGCTTGTTCGTCAGCGTGCTTTTTCCTGCACCCGGTGGACCCGTGATACCGATACGATACGCCTTGCCCGTCCTGGCGAAAATCGTTTTAAGAAATTCTTCCGAGCCATCAAGCTCGTTTTCAACTAATGAAATTGCGCGCGCCACGGCAACGCGGTCGCCCGAAAAAACTTTTTCCAGGTCGAGCGGGAACTTATGCGCCATGACCCTCTTCGGACCGGAAGTATTCCACCGTTCGACGCAATCCTCCCTCCAACGAAACACCCGGCTTCCATCCAAGCTCTTTCCCGACCTTGCCGGCAGTGAGAACGCTGCGGAGCTGTTCTCCCAATTTTGCAGGTCCGTGTTTTTCTTCTGCGCGTGAGTTCGTCAACTTCTTCAGATGGCCGAACAGTTGATTCACATCCGACTCGATGCCGGTTCCGATGTTGTACACATGCGAGCCATTGCAGCTCAGCGCAAGGACGTTTGCTTTCACAACGTCTTCAACGAACACGTAATCTCTCGTCTGCTTCCCATCACCGTTGATGATCGGCTGTTCGCCCGACAAAAGCTTTGTCGAAAAAATTGCCACAACGCCGGCTTCGCCATGAGGATTCTGCCGGGGCCCGTAAACATTCGCGTAACGCAGACTTACCGAGTCCATTCCGTACACTGCTTTGTAGTAGAAAAGGTACTGTTCGGTCGTCAGCTTTGAAACTCCATACGGAGAAATCGGCCGGGTAGGATGAAGTTCATCCGCCGGGAAATAATCCTGTTCGCCATAGATCGCGCCGCCGCTCGACGCGAAGATCACGCGCTTCACGCCGGTCCGCGCGCAGCATTCGAGCAGCGTGAGGGCGCCGAGCGTGTTGACCGAGGCGTCATACACCGGGTCTTCCACCGATTTGCGAACATCCATTTGCGCGGCATGATGATTGAGAACGTCGAACCTTTCCTGCTCGAAAATTTCTTTGACCTTCGCCGCATCGCGAATGTCGGCTTCATAGAAATTCGTCGCGGGATTGATATTTTTTTTTCTCCCGGTGATCAGGTTGTCCAGAATGACAACCTGATGACCGAGACGAACATATTCGTCAACAATGTGCGAGCCGATGAAGCCGGCGCCGCCTGTGACAAGAATTTTCATCGAGTTGAGAATTAGATTTTTCCAGAAAGAAACTGCCATGCAGTGAATGCGTACACCCCGCAGACGACGGCACACCACAACGAGGCGAGCATTTTGTTGCCTCTAATATGCAAAAAATCCGCCCGACGTTGTGTATTCAACAACATGCCGACGCCGGCGGCAGAGAGTAGAGCAACAAACGGCATGATGGGTAAACGGTAACGCGCTTCGCTGTGCATCACCACGTGCATCAATGAAAAAAACACTATTGCTGCGAAGATCGGAAATAGGTTTCGCCGTTCTTTCACTACGATGAAACCGACTCCCGCAAACAGATACAAAACTACGTCCGCTGCGACGGCAACCAGTTGAAGCGGAGCGTACGAATCCGTATTCGTGATCGGATAGACGCTGTACATATACAACTTCTTCACCGCGAGTTTTGCCGCTTCGACCGGTTCCGTCCGCCAAAACTCGAGAGCGAGTTTCCCTCCAAGCCTGCTGCGCTGAATTTCTGTTGAAGCCGCAAGCTGAACTCCATTCTCCCTGGCTTTCTCCGCGAACCACTCTTCGAACTCCGGCTTCGGCTTCCAGGTTCCTGTCGCGTGCGGATTGTTGCCGAGCAGAAGCGACATTCCTCCGCTTGACGCAACCGGGACAAACGCGTCGAGCGTTTGGTAATTTCTCCATATCCACGGCGCGAGAACGAGACACCAAACAATTGCCGCGAGGAGTATCTTCCCGCCGATGATACCGAGCCGGTCGCGATGCAACCAACCAATCAACACCAAGAGCAGAGGAAGAAATCCCGTGAGCGCCGCTCGCGTCAAGTTCGCGACGCCGGCAACCACGCCAATCATGATTGCGACTGAGGTTGACGGTCGAGATTGCAGTTCTTCTGCTTTGAGGATCAGGAGCAGAAGAAGAACGATGTACATCGCCTCAGTTTGCAAAACATCCGAGTAGATGACCAGCCCGGGGTACAACGCGATCGCCCCCGCTGCAATCAATGCAATGAGCCGCTCGTTGAATAGCCTCATGCAGAGCGTGAAGCCGAGGTACACGGTAATCGTCCCGAAGAGAACATTTACCAAGTGCGGGACGAACAAACTCGTGCCGAAGACGCGAAAGCACAACGATACGACAAACAGATACAGCGGCGCTCTCGTCGCCCATTCGCCGTTGGAATCAAGGAAGGGTTTGCCTTCCGATAATTTTTTCGCGAGCGAGATGTGCTCCGTTTCGTCGGCTGTGTATCCGCGTATCTCGTGCAACCAGCCGATGAGGCTGATGCGAAGGACGAACGTAACGAACAGAATCATAGCGATGTCGCGGTACGTTGCGCCCATCAATGTACGAATGCCTTTCTCCCTATGTCGCGCCGAAACTGCATTCCTGCAAACGAGATTTCGCCGACTGCACGATACGCCGTGTCAATTGCTCGCGCCAGATTCGCATCTCGCGACGTAATTCCAAAAACGCGGCCGCCCGCGGTGGCAAGTCTGCCCTTTTGCATTTTTGTTCCGGCGTGGAATGCGATCACAGTATCAAATTTCTTCAAGCCGTCGAGACCGTCAATTTCGATCCCGGTCGGATATTCGTCCGGATATCCCATGGAGGCGAGAACAACACAGACGGCGAAGTTCGACGCTTGTGCTTCGGTCGCTTTCACTGCAGCAATATTTTTGGTGCACGCCGCTTCGAACAACTCGACGATATCGCCTCCATAGAGAGGCAGCACCACTTGTGCTTCTGGATCGCCGAACCGGCAGTTGTATTCCACGACTTTGGGACCGCTCGCGGTGATCATCAGCCCGATGTAGAGACAGCCTTTATAAGGTCTGTTCATTTGTTTCATTCCGCGAAGTGTCGGCACAATGATCTGGCGTTCCACTTCCTGCATGAGGTCGGGAGTCACGATCGGGGTCGGCGCGTAAGCGCCCATGCCCCCCGTGTTCTTCCCTCTATCGCCGTCAAAGATGCGCTTGTGATCTTGTGCCGGAGCAAGTGTGACAAAATCCTCCCCGTCACAGATCGCAAAGACTGATGCCTCCTCACCGTCCAAGAACTCTTCGATGACGATTCTCTCTCCTGCAATGCCGAATCCCCGCTTTCCGATCATCTCGCTGAGAGTGTTCAGCGCCTGTTCGTGCGTTGCGCACACGACAACGCCCTTTCCCGCCGCCAGCCCGTCGGCTTTCAACACGAGCGGCAAAGCCGAGCTGATGACGTACGACTTTGCCGCTTCCATTTCTTCTTTGCTGAACGAACGATGTGCAGCAGTCGGAATGTTAAACTCGCCCATGAATTCTTTTGCAAACGCCTTGCTCCATTCTAATTGCGCAGCGTTCCTGGAGGGCCCAAAGATATTCAATCCGCTCGCTTCGAACATATCAACGATCCCGTCGGCGAGCGGTTGTTCCGGGCCGACGATCGTAAGGGCGATATGTTCTTTGAGCGCAAAGTCGCGCAATCCTTCGCATGCAGTTGCAGTCATGGGCAAGCACTCTGCCAGCTCGGCAATGCCGGGATTTCCGGGCGAACAATAAATTTTGGTCACGCGCGCGCTTTGGCGTATTTTCCATACCAGTGCATGTTCGCGGCCACCGGAGCCGATGACAAGGATTTTCATAAAGGAGACCTCGGATTACGCAGCCAGTAGCTCTTCAAAGAGCTTGACCAAATGCCCCGTCAACGTTATTCGATCATACTTCTGCACTACTTCTTCGGGCGGTGTGGGAAGAGCCTTGGCTCGATAGGCTTCATAGAACTCGAGAATCGCCTGCTTGATGCCGGCAACATCGTTCGGAGCAACAACCTTGCCCCCCGCTTCGAGAATGGCCTGCTTGATAAACCCTTCCGGCGCACATCCAAGAATCGGTTTGCGCGCACCGATATATTCATAGACTTTTCCGGGCGAACCGACGTCATCGCCGACAATCATCCACAGGACATCGGAATTGACAAGATTGTTCACGCATTGCTGATGCGGCAGATAGTCCACCACTTTGATGGACTCGTTCAGCTTCAACTTTTCGACGCGCTTAACGTTCTCATCGCGGAATTTTCCGATGAACATCGCTTCAATGTGACCGCGCAGCAGCGGCTGCTCGACAAACACGTCATGCAAAGCTTGCAGGAAGTACTTCGGAGTTCTGTCTTCCCAGAATACGCCAGCGTAGGTAATGCGCATCTTGCTCGCTTTGGGAACAACGCCCTCGGCATTGGGACCGAGGTAGCTGTGAAAGTCTCCCGGGTCGAAGCCTTGTGGTATGATTTCGATGTCATTGTAGCTCAGGAAGGCGTGGCGCGCGATGAGCAGCTCTTTCACGCGCCGGTTCGTTGTGATGACATAACTGCTCGCCCTCAGTGCTTTCCGCTCCAGTTGTATGTTGCGCAACCGATGCCACGGAGTCGGATAAAACTTATGAGGGTACTCCACCCACGCATCGCGATAGTCAAACACGAGCGGCCTATTGATGCGGGCCTTCACCTCCGCGCCGATGAGAAAATCCGTGAACGGCGGCGCGGTCGCAAATATCAAATCGAACGGAGCGACCTTGTGCAGCGCCAGCGCTTTTGCGACTGCTTTCTTCCTCCAGCCGATTTTGTTATCGGGAATGAAAAACGTGTCGCTGATGCGACTTAGGAACTTGCGCCTCCGCTCGGGTGGAAGGTTGATTACTTTCTTTCTTGGAAAATACTTGCCCGGGCCGGCGCCCGTTGTTCGGACAATCTCAACGCCCCGCCCTTCCAACTCATGAAGGAGCGAATCATCGTGCGCAAAGTAGCCAAGCGGCTCAACCGTCAATACGGTCGGATACCAGCCGAATTGGGAAAAATACTTGACAAACTTCAAGGTACGCTGCACGCCGCTCAGCCCCATCGGCGGAAAATAGTACGCGATCACGAGCACACGGCGCCGCACGCTCTCTTCGAAGCCTTTCTTCGACTCTATAGCTGTTTCCTGTATCATCAGACTTCTATGAGTTCCTTCGGCGCCTTATTCAAAACCGC
>JANNUB010000270.1:0-7459 GCA_031394795.1 Ignavibacteriota bacterium
GACGAACAAATTCTAAACGTAACGACATGGCTGAAGCTTCTTTCCACGGCATGACTCATCTCCCAATTGTTTGACAGTCATGCCTAATAACGTGTTTACCTTGTCTCCGAACAAGTGTTTACCTTCTCTCCGGTCTGTACAACTCAGTAGACCAACAACTTGCTGCACCAGAACTACAAAGGGTGGCAGTGACAGTTGGCTTCCTCATTGATATGGAGCAATAGCACGAGCGCTGTGCCGTAGTATCCCGAACTAATCCACGCACCGATGCTGCATGGCGGTGACACAATAGAGAGAATTATCGCTATCAGTGCTTGCAAGAGGATCATGACTTCAACAGCATGAATCAGAGTGCAGAGTATGTGGCACTGCGTTTTCGCACAGAGCCAACCCCACCACCCTAACAGCAAAAGACCTAAGGCTGCTGCCGCGATCGCAGCGACGAGCAATGGTATCGCACCGACGGGCAATAGTGGAGTTATCGTGCATGACCAAGCAATGAAGAGTACCGCTGCAGAAACCATCGCAGCCAATGCCGCCGCTAAGAGTATCCCGCAGCAATTCCACCAGCACTTCGGGTGCCACCAAGGTTTGCAGGGATGGCCGTTACCATTGCCGCCGCGCTCTTTGCAGTTGGTTACCTCTATCTCTTTTGAATAGCTGCATGGTCCGCCTCCGGCTTGTCCAACACCTCCTAATAATGTGAGCGTAACGTTGTACGTTCCGTCCGAACTATACGTGTGGCAGACTTTGGGAATCTCCGTGTACTCCGTATGCTCGTCGTCGAAATTCCAGAGGTAGTTATCAATACACTGCACGAACGGACTTCCCACCTTCGCCTCGAAACACCACGTGCAAGAATTGTTTTCATCAACTTCGGCTGTGAAGCTGCTTACCGTCGGACAACCGCAAGACGGCAGCTCAATCTCAATTGTTTCATCGTCTGTGTAAAACGGTTCGCAATTGCTCAGTATTGTAAGTGTAACATTATAATTCCCCGGACATTGATACTTGTGCTGAATTACAGCTCCGTTGTTAGGTGCGAGAATCTCGACTGACGGGCTACCATCATCAAAATTCCAAATATATTTTCCTACACCCAAGAGGTTTGATATTTGTGCGTTGAAAGTAACATTCCAACCTCCGGCTGCAAGCACTTCGTCGCACGTCGGAATGTCGGCTTCAATGTGGGTGATGGTAGGACATGCGGTTTCGCATGGGATGGAAGAGAAAGTTTTCAAATCCGAGCAATTGCTGTTTGGATCGGCGCAGTTTGCCCGAACAGTTATCGGATAGTTGGGGTCTCCGCATTTGAGGCAGCCGGCTAATTTGATTTCCGCTTCAGTGAACGTGGTCTCCCACGCTCCATTGGTGACCATCACGTTACTGTGCGTGACTGCATGCGAGCCGGTGCAGATGATGCTGACGTTCACCTTCGAGCACTCGGTCGCGCTCCCTGAAACTTTGACGGACAAAAGATTCGGTTGCCCTTGTCCGACCACGCTTTGGATGATGAGTGTACAGGCCATGAGAACCTCCTTGATGATTGAAGTGAAGTTTTGGCCCCCCAATATCCTGAGATGCTAGTGCCCCACCAACTATCAGCGAGTAATGAGTTTGAAATGATACTCGCTGATATCGTCTTTGAGTTTGCGGATACAGTTGATGAGTTGAGATACCGTTGTTGCTGTCAGGTCGTTGCGAAATGTAATCGTCTTGTGCTGGAGGTGTGCTTCGAGTACCTCTTTTCGTGAGAACTCATAGAGTTCAACAAGTTGAATTAGCGTATCGACAGGGAAAGTCCTTTCTGTTCCTTGCGAAATGTAGAAGACCCCAAACTTTGGATTGCAGCCGTTTGCGTATGCTCTATTGCGAAGATTGGAAGTTGTCTTTGCCACAACGTAAGGCTCATCGGCGGCGGGGTCATTAAGTACGACAAAATACTTGTCGCCAATTTCGCCGTCGTGGAAAGGAAATTGAGAATGGTGGAATACGGCGCCTTTCGCCATGAGGAGACTTCAAAGTGTTGGTCGGGGAGGAAAGGCTTTCAGCATCTCGTCTCGCTCGCGCATTTCTTCGAGCGCATCCTCTAAAGAAACTGGCGACTCATCGTCGAGAGCAAGCGTGTAGTCGATTTTTTCTTTTGGTCCTTTTTCCCTCATCGTTCGATCCCAAGGATGATTCTTGAAATGCGAAACATCCGAGATTGTTTTTGCATCAACTTCTTTGAACATGAAGGCAAGCTGTTCAAGAATGCGTTGCTCGCGGGGGGAAAAAACAGAAAGGTCGGGCTGTCGTTTTGCCTTGAACATGCCGCCTTTCTTTCCCGTTTCTTCTGAAGCGAAGGGAGCAATGGTGAGTGCATCGCTAAAGTCTTTTGGGACTTCGTCGGTACAAACTTCCTTGTAGAATTCTATCGGAACGGGACCGAAATCGTATGCGTAGTAGTCAAGGTTTGTAACGCTCCGGCCCGTTTGTTTGAAATGCTCAAAATCCAAAAAGTATAGGAGCTTGAACGTTTTGACCTTCGATGGATTCTTTACCTTCTTTGAGAAGTAGAGAACAGCGTTCAAGAGTTTCTTGCGGTATGTGTTATTGAGGTTCATTTGCGAGGACTTACCACCATATTGAACATCGGTAGATAATGATAAGTTGTTTACTCAGGCCTGCCTGTCCCAAAGGATCGGCAGACAGGGGAATGATAATCGTTTGCTGCAGAAGAACTGCACATAATATATCGGATTATTTCCGGAAAGCAAGCTATGAAACGAACGCCTGCAGAACAATCGAGACGGCAGAAAGATACAAACTACAACTCACAAATGCTCTGTTCGGTACTCTTTGTTCAAGCGTGCTTTCATTGATTCTCTGATTGCGGAGACGTAACTTGCAGGCGCCCAAAAGGTCGAAGGACTCGTATCCATTCGACCGAACCAACTGAAGCTGACAAGGGGATGAGACATAAGCGAGAATACTATCGGAGCGACGCGTGAGATTTTGATTATCGTTTCATGATGTTTGCCACGTACGAACCTCAATTAGACCTATGACCAACTTCCAAGACAAAGCAAACTTCATCTGGCAAGTCGCCGACGATATTCTTCGCGGTTCATACAAGCAGCACGAGTACGGCGATGTGATTTTGCCCTTCGTTGTTCTCCGCCGACTCGATTGCGTGCTCGAAACGAAGAAGGAAAAAGTGCTTGAGACCTACAACAAGTTCAAGAGGACATTGCCCGATGTCCACAAGGTTCTGCTCAAGGCGTCAGGGCTGAATTTCTACAACACCTCAAAATACGATTTGCAGCGACTCTCGCAGGACTCGAAGAATCTCGAACTCAATTTCAACAACTACGTCAACGGTTTCAGCGAGAACGTCCGTGAGATTCTTGAAAACTTCCAGACTGACAAGATCATCGAGAAGTTGAACAAGAACAAACTGCTCTTCCTGATGGTCGGGAAGTTCACGGAGATTGATTTGCATCCCGATAAAGTTTCCA
Source organism: Ignavibacteriota bacterium (assembly GCA_031394795.1). GTDB lineage: Bacteria > Bacteroidota > Ignavibacteria > UBA10030 > UBA6906 > CAADGV01. Next base: position 3,501 of record JANNUB010000270.1, read on the forward strand.
ACCACGAGATGGGCTACATCTTCGAGGAACTGATTCGGCGATTCAACGAGCAGGCAAATGAAACCGCTGGCGAACACTTCACGCCGCGCGAAGTCATTCGGCTGATGGTCAATGTTCTGTTCGCCGAGAACAAGGACGACTTGAAGAAGAAGGGCATCATCCGCACACTCTTCGACCCCGCGTGCGGCACGGGCGGTATGCTCACCATCGCCAAGGAACACATACTCGACAACATCAATCCAAAGGCGGAGATACTTGCCTTCGGGCAGGAAATCAATCCGCAGTCGTATGCCGTCGCAAAATCGGATGCGTTGATAATGGACGAGGAGGCGGACAACATTCGCTTCGGGAATAGTTTCAACGAGGACAAGTTCGTCGGGAAGAAGTTCGACTACATGCTTTCCAATCCGCCGTTCGGCGTGTCGTGGAAGAAGGAACAGGACTTTATCGAAAATGAGGCGACCAATCCAGGCGGAAGATTCTTTGCAGGCACGCCGCGAGTGAACGACGGCTCGCTGCTGTTTTTGCAGCACATGATTTCCAAGATGGAACCGTGGGAATCCATCCCTTCGGGAAAAGGGAGCCGACTCGCAATTGTGTTCAACGGCTCTCCGCTGTTCACAGGCGATGCAGGAAGCGGTGAGAGCAATATCCGCAAATGGATTATCGAAAACGATATGCTCGAAGCAATCATCGGACTGCCGAATCAACTTTTCTACAACACGGGTATCTCGACATACATTTGGATTGTGACCAATAAGAAATCGGCGAGGCGGAAAGGCAAAGTGCAACTGATTAACGCCGTGGACTTCTTCGAGAAGATGCGTAAGAGTTTGGGGAACAAGCGAAACATCATCTCCGAAAAACAGATTCAGGAAATTACCAGCATCTATGAGAAGTTCAACGAAGGAGAGCTCTGCAAGATTTTTGACAACAAATACTTCGGCTATACGAAGGTGACAGTCGAGCGACCGTTGCGAGATGACAAAGGAAATGTTTTGCAAGACAACAAAGGCAACGTGAAGCCCGACTCAAACCTGCGCGACACGGAGAACGTCCCGCTCGCGGAAAACATTGATGAATACTTCAAGCGCGAAGTGCTGCCGCATGTTGCGGACCTGCCCGACGGTCAGGCGGGTGCATGGATGGACAGGAGCAAAGACAAAGTCGGCTACGAAATCAGTTTCACAAAATATTTCTACAAGTACCAACCGCTCCGACGGTTGAGTGAGATTACAGCCGACATACTCAAGTTGGAAAAAGAAACTGAAGGACTGTTGAAAGAAATTCTGGAGTAGGCTTATGACGCAACATCCCAAACCCGTTGACTCTTCCTTTGTCGAAATCAGCCGCATGATTGCTGAGGCGCGGAAGAACGTCTTCCGCAGCGTGAACAAGGAATTGATTACCCTCTACTGGAACGTCGGCGAGTACATAGGCAAGAAGGTTGCGAACGAAGCATGGGGCAAAGCAATCATCGAAAACCTTGCCCGCTACCTTCGGCGGGAACACCCCGACTTGAGGGGCTTTTCACCTCAAAACATGTGGAGAATGAAGCAGTTTTACGAATGCTATAAGGATTCTCCAATTCTCTCGACACTGTCGAGAGAATTGTCTTGGTCGAATAATGTCCATATTCTCTCCAAGACAAAGTCTATCGAAGAAAAGGAATTCTACCTCCGACTTTGCATGAAAGAGCGCTATTCGGTAAGAGAACTTGAACGCCAGATTGACAGCGGCTACTACGAGCGGTACATGCTCAGCGCGCCAAAACTCTCACCACTGGTGAGAGAAATGTACCCCCAAGCGGAAGAAATCTTCCGAGACCGATACGTGCTCGAATTTCTCGACCTGCCCGAGTCGCATTCGGAAAGCGATTTGAAGAAGGGCATTATTCAAAACCTCAAACGCTTCATCCTTGAGTTTGGAAGAGATTTTTCTTTCATCGGCGAAGAGTACAGACTGCAAGTCGGCAACAACGATTCTTACGTAGATTTGCTTTTCTTTCATCGCGAGCTGCGTTGCCTCGTTGCGTTCGAGCGAAGATAGACGACTTCAAACCTGAGTATCTCGGCAAGCTCAATTACTATTTGGAGGCGCTCGACCGCGATGTGAAGAAGCAACATGAGAACCCAAGCGTTGGCGTGATGCTCTGCAAAAGTAAAGACAGCGAAGTGGTGGAATACGCCCTCAGCCGCAGCCTCTCGCCCGCGTTGATTGCAGAGTACGAGACAAAGCTGATTGACAAAAAGTTGCTTCAACAAAAGCTGCACGAGTTTGCAATGCTTGGTGAAATGAGCGGCGATGAATAAGCCCTACGCCGCATACAAACATTCTGGTGTTTCCGCCAAAGGCGGATGCGCCTCTGGCGCAGAGTGGTTGGGTGAGATTCCTGAGCATTGGTCACTTGAACGTCTGAAATATTGGGTAACGTTGGTCAATGAGAAAGAGGAAGAATCGAGAGAACATAGACTTCGCATCGGTTTTGAAAACATTGAAAGTAAAACAGGCAAACTAATTTCCCCCGAAGAGGAAGTTGCGTTTGAAGGAAGCGGAAGCTCGTTTCAATCATCCGACGTTCTATTCGGAAAACTTCGCCCCTATCTTGCAAAGGTTCTACTCACGGAAGCATCGGGCGTTTGTGTAAACGACTTATTGGTATTGAGGTCGAACTCAGAATACGTTTTGCCAAAGTTCTTATTTCACAGATTGCTCTCCAAGAATTTTGTTGATGAGGTCAATAGTTCGGCGTTCGGAACTAAGATGCCGAGGGCGAGTTGGGATTTCATTGGCAATCTCAGGCTGCCACTTCCCCCGCTTCCCGAACAGCGCGCCATCGCCCGATACCTTGACGACAAGACGAAGAAGATAGACACGCTCATCGAGAAGAAGCAACGGCTCATCGAACTTCTCAAAGAGCAGCGCACTGCCATCATCAACCAAGCAGTCACAAAGGGCATTGACCTGAGTGTTCAGATGAAGGACCCAGGCATTGAGTGGCTGGGTGAGATTCCTGAGCATTGGGAAGTGAAGAGTCTGAAATATTTAGGCGATGCAATTATTGGAATCACCTATTCTCCCGATGAAATGTCTTCCCCCGAAGAAGGTGTCCTCGTATTAAGAGCCTCCAATATTCAAGAAAGCAAAATGAGCTTTGACGATTGTGTTTATGTTAAGAAAGAAATTCCACAACACTTGATTGTTAGAATCGGAGACATTCTTATTTGTTCAAGGAATGGAAGTGCGAATTTGATTGGGAAGAATGTTCGCATTGATGAAACTTCTGCTGGGATGACTTTTGGGACATTTATGACTGTGTTTAGGTCAAAATACTGGCAATACCTTCATTGGTTTTTCAATTCGAGTCTATTCAAATCCCAATCCGGTCATTTTTCAACGTCAACAATCAACCAACTCACTACAGCAACACTTAACAGTATGAAAATCGCTTTGCCGTTGGATGAGATAGAGCAGGCGAACATCGTACAACATATTTTTGATTTGACTAACAAGCTCGATGCTGGTGTTGCCAAAGCGGAAAAAGAAATCCAACTTCTCCAAGAATACCGCGCCGCCCTCATCTCGGAAGTGGTCACAGGCAAGATTGATGTGCGAGAGAAGATGCAGTACAAAGCAACAGAAGAAGAGTGGCTGCTGGCAGCGGAGCCGAAGACGGAGTACAGAACCACAACGCAAAACGATTAACCCCGAATTGGTGATTGAATGAGTAAAACTTTTGAAAATGAATATACGCCGAACCGAGTCTCGCACCCCGGCGAGACGCTTAAGGAAACGCTGGAAGCGCTTGGCATGTCGCAAACAGAATTGGCAAAGCGGATGGTGAGACCCCTTAAGACGAGGACACCTTCTTCGGGGGAAGACATTTCATCGGGAGAATAGGTGATTCCAATAATTGCATCGCCTAAATATTTCAGACTCTTCACTTCCCAATGCTCAGG
>JANNUB010000290.1:0-2227 GCA_031394795.1 Ignavibacteriota bacterium
ATCAATATCAGGAGTTGAAGCAAATCCCTCAACAACAACCGCATCGGCTGTCTGTGAGACTTCCTTGACCTCCATCTGAAAAAAGTATTTCTTGTTTTGCATAGTGGTTAAATTGGATTTCCGCTCATATCCACCCTTCGATAGCTCATTGCACAGCGACAGCGTGGATTGGATGCGCGGGGAGCGTGGGTGTCCCCGCTCGGATAATGCTCATCCATGCCTAGCCATCCCTGCTCACTGTTTAATGTGCATTCAGGCGTCACATGATCATCACCCACGTCTTCCCATTTCTTTTGAATGATCGCTGATGTCTCTTTCATGTACTCGCGGATCATCTCGTCATTGCCTGTTCCGTAAGCCGTTCCGACCTGATTGACTGCAATGAGTTCACCGCGTGCCCGGGAGAAGACGCCTGCATCACCCTGTTCCTTGATCTGGCGTGACATCTCGGTGTAACTCGTGCCTTTGTCGATTCCCTCAAGAAGAAGTTGCTGGATCTTCTTTTTCGTTTCCCGTGTGATTGATCCGCGATAGTCTGATAAGTGAAGCGTTTTCAATTTCTCGATGTACTCGGTTGCTTTCGGGTTCATGATCTCGAATGAGATCCCCGCTTCAGCCATTTTGAGCTTTTTATGCGCGTCTCTGGTCCCCTTCTTGTAGGTATCGCCTGCCGTGGTTCCGAGGTCGCTTGCGATGTTTTCGATCTCTGGGAGTTCATCGAGTAGATCTGCAACGTCGTCCTGCGCTGTCTTTCGCTCAATGCGTCGGAATCCTTTTGCGTCTTGGAAGTATGAAAGTGCTTGGATTCGTTCGATCAGCCAGTTCATCTGCTTGTTGAATCGCGTTTTAAGTTTCGTTCGTAACCGGATCTCTTGTTTGCGAAGGTACTTACCGCTTGGTCGTTTCATTGCGCCTGCTTTCTCTTCGAGATACCGCGCGGCACGCTCACAGTCTCGTTTGAAATTATCCATAGGCGAGTTGTGCTATTCGTTTAATCGCTTTCGCTTGCTCTTCCGTGGCCACTGGATCAATCATTACTGGATCAACGCCGATATCTGTTACCGGAACCGCCGAAGCGCCCGCGTAAATGATCGGCTTATCGACAAACTCACCCGCATCCGCCGGATCGTACTTCTCAAATCCTCGCTTCTGTCGTGCCTCGTTGATCGTGATGACGCCGGTCTTAAGATCTTCCCGGACAGATTCTTCGGTATCGAACTTGCGCTCATTGATCTTGATTTCGATCCCTTGGCATCCAATGGCAGGCAGAACGCTCTTGTTGATGAATTCTGCAAAATCTCCGTTCAGAGGCTCAATCGTGCCTTCCCAGAACTTCTGCATCTGGTTATCGCCGTTCGAGAGGTTCACCTTATCCGTGTAGTTCAAGATTGATTTCGGAACGCCGAGCGCCGAGCAAACCTTTTCGATCGTGAACATTCGCAAGACGCTGAACTCCATGTCCTTCTGACTCAAAGAGAGTTGCTTGATCTCCTTAACGCCTTTCATGACGAGTGACTTGTGACGATTCTCTGCGCCCTTAAGTTGTCTCTGAATTGATTCGATGGCCTTATCGACCTCCCCTTCTTCCAAGTTTTCGTCCAAGATGTATTGCGCTGCCGGCTGTGCATCGTTCTCAAAGAACGCATAGTTGCTCACGACTGCTGCAAGGTCTGTGCGGACTTCCCACATGATCGGTTCCAACGGAGAAAGCCCGAATACTGGGCTGTTAGGGTCTTCCGTCTGCTTCCATTGGATGACTTCCTCGGGGAGGAAGGTCTGTGTCTGTGCATTCACGCGTTGAACCCACTTAACGAGATTGCCATAGATATCAGTGACAGCCGTGAGTGTACGTGGATCAATCGGCTCAAGTCCTATTACTTTGCCCGATGGATTTTTTTGAATGAGGAGATAGGAATTACCTGAAATGTACTGATCGCGAATGAGACGCTTCTTGAGCTTTCGGAACGAAAGTTTGCTCGTGAGAATCGATTCCGCTAACTGCACCTGTTGCTTATCCGCTTCTTTTTCGTGATTTCCTACGTTCTGCCATGCGTATCCGTTCGATGCTGTGTTGTCCGCGAGCTCACGTACGCACGAAAAAACATCCGCATGGTTTCGCCAGATCAAATACAGGTCGTCTGTCGAGATGCGAATGCCGAGAAGTGAGGTACCGCCGAAGTATCCAAATTTGTTTCCATCAAAAAAAGCGCTCTTGGTTGCAAGAGGT
>JANNUB010000292.1:0-7822 GCA_031394795.1 Ignavibacteriota bacterium
GAATCGAAATCGCGTTTTGCTTTGTCCCACTTCCCATACCGCTCACGCGTCACAAGCCCGATTGGTCCTTCGTATATTCCTCCGCCTCGATACCCATCGTACACGCGCACCGCGATAACGTTCTCGTGACCCGCCACAAGCTGTCCGGGGAGAATTGTGTAGGCGCGCAGCTGCTGCCATGCCGTTGTGTTGTGAACATCTTTTCCCATCGTCCCGGTCTTGCCCACGAGTTTGCCGTTGAGATATGTCTCGTCGTAATCATCAATCTTGCCGAGAACGAGAATCATTCTCTTGTCGGCATACTTCTGCGGAACGAAGAAGTGAACCCGATACCACGCGTAGCCATCGTACCCTGCAAAGTCCTGGATCTCCGAACCGCCGGGGTTGCCATAACCCTGAAACTCCCAATTGCCAGGAACACGAATGGATGACCAGTTCTTCTCGTTACCTTCTTTCTCTCTCCGTGATAAAGTCGCTTCCGCGCTCAGAACCAAATCCTCTCCGTCAACTTCCTTCTCCTTCCATGAGGGGTCGTCACCAGTTTTGAATCTCCACTCGCCGGCTAACGGTATTTCGGGAACGAGCGCATTGCGGTCCTCGTACACGCCGAGCTTTCCATCGAGCATTCCTCCTTCGAGTTGATCGTCGTACACACGAACGGCAATGACGTTGTCTCCGGGAATATTGAGGTAGGAAATTGGCAGCGAATACTCGCGACTTACATTGTAGGCTGTTTCATACTCCGGCGGAAACGCGCCCGTCGCGCCGACGAGTTTTCCGTTCACGTACACTTCATCAACATCATCAATCCGACCGAGCCGAAGGTGCAGCGCTTTGTCTTTCCAATCGGCGCTCGCTTGAAAATGTTTCCGGTACCACGCGTAGCCGTCGTAACCCGGGAACCCCTCGTCTTCCCATTTTGCGGGAGCGTAAATCGTTTCCCATTTGCCATCATCAAACTTCGCGTCCGCCCATCGTTTGTCATCACCAATCTCGAATTTCCAATCGCCGCGCAAACCATAAAGTAGTCTCCAATCTTGGGCGATGGCATTCGTAACTGCGAGCACAGAGAAAAGAACCAGTAGTGTATTTCGTTTGATTGCGGTACGCATAGCTTTTTGTTTCTCAAGTACACGAGCCTCTTGGCGACTCACAAGAAATATAGGCTCTGCCCAAATAGGCGGTGTTACATTCACGTCATCAATTGTAAAAGTTTGTCACGGGAACTCCGCTCACAAAAAACCCCGTCCTTTCTCTGCGGGGAATTTTCAGGTGCTACTTTTCCATACGACTGACAATCGTTTCATTCATCCTGCTTGCCAGCGCTCCAAACAACTCATCAGGATTCGCATAGCTTGTGCGAGCTTCGTTCACAAACTGCTTCGGATTTTCATACAACGAACTGACGAGATATGCTTTGTAACGAATCTCCTTCGAGTCATGTCGGGCTGCAACCTGTTCGACTGCGCGCTTCAGCGTTGCAAGTTCCTTCACAGGATACATCAGCTTGAACATTGCAACATGAGCCAGCGCTGATTCAACAACGCCATCGTTTTCGGAATTCAGGCAGTCGGCATATTTCTTTTCAAGCAGCGCATAATTTGCACTTTGAATTGTCAGCACGTCAGGAAAATAGGCGCGTTCCGGGGATTCGTTCGGTTGGGCTTGCGCTCCCATCGTCAACGTTGCTGCCACTATTGCGACATACACGATCATATAAGCTTTCATGACATCCTCCTTTGGTTTGGTAAATCGTTGTTTTGTGAATCTGGAATATGATACGAGCACCAAATGTGGAAGATGTTTACGTTGCGTCAGCGATTGTAAAGAAATGTCACGACAGATGGACTCCACCTCCTCGCGTGTGCGCGGCGAGGTGGAGTCCATCTCACGAGATGAGTTTGTAGCCCGTGCCATGAATGGTAATGATAAACCTTGGACGCGCGGGGTCGTCTTCGATTTTCTGTCGAAGCTTCAGAATGAAATTATCAACCGTGCGCGTGCTGATGGATTCGTTGTAGCCCCAGACGTTCGTGAGCAATTGGTCGCGGCTGACGACGGCATTGCGATGTTCCCACAAGAATTTCAGGATTTCGAATTCCTTCGGCGTCATTGTCAGCGCCTCCCCTCGTTTCGTCGCGTTGTACGTTGCGAAATCAATTTCAACATCATTGAGCTTCATCGAGGACGAAGAAGAGACATGCCCTTCGTTTCGTCGTAACACAGCCTTCACACGCGCTATCAACTCCCGCAAGCTGAACGGCTTCGTCACGTAATCATCCGCGCCGAGCTCGAGTCCGAGCACTTTGTCCACTTCTTCGCCTTTTGCAGTCAGCATGATGACCGGCGTCGCGACGCCCTTCTCCCGCGCCTTTTTCAGCACATCAAAGCCAGACATCTGCGGGAGCATGATGTCAAGAACGACGAGGTCGTACGAATTGTTCAGCAGTTCGTTCAGACCATCTCTGCCGTTGCCGACGGCTTTCACATCGTAGCCTTCGAATTCGAGATTGTCTTTCAACCCCAATTGCATTTTCAATTCATCTTCGACGATGAGTATTTTTGACATGTGTTTTTTCAATTCTGAGCGAAGCGAAGAATCTCAATGCTTGGATACACCGAATGGTTCAAGGTTCGAGGTTCAGGGTTCAGGGTTCAAGGTTCAAGAGTTGCGTCTGATTTTCTGATTTCTGATTTCTGACTTCTGATCTCTGACCTCCTCTGCCTTCACGCCGGAAACACCAGCCGAAACGTACTCCCTTTCCCAACGATGCTGCCAACTTCAACCTGACCGCCGTGCGCGTCCATAATGTGCTTCACAAGGGCGAGTCCCAAGCCACTCCCTTTCGTGTTGTGTACAAGCGAGCTGCCGACGCGAAAGAATTTGTCGAAGATCTTTGTGCGATGTTCCTCGGCAATTCCGATTCCATGATCGTGTACCTCGACGACACAGCACGCATTCTGCTGCAGGGTTTTGACTCTCAGAAACTTGTTCTCGCGGCTGTATTTCACTGCATTATCAATCAGATTTACGATTGCTTCCGTCACCGCTTCGACATCAGCCGAAATCGTCGGGAGCGACTGATCCAGCTCGACAATTGGAGCAACCCCTTCGTCCTTGAGGTGAAAGTCATACGTTGCCATCACGTTCCGTACAAGATCATTGAGTTGCACTTCAGAAAATGCGTACTGCTTCTTGCCGGCTTCCATCTTCGAGAAATCCAGAATGTTGTTCACAAGCCGCGTCAGTCGCTCAGATTCCTTTACGATTGTGCCATAATACTCCTGTTTCTTCTCTTCGCTCTTCACTCGTCCCATCTCCAATGTTTCACCGTACATGCGAATGAGTGCAAGCGGTGTGCGCAACTCATGCGACACGTTCGAGACAAAATCGGATTTCAGTCGCACCAATTCCATTTCGCGGTGAATGCTTTTATACACAAACCACGCGCCTGCGAGCAAAACAACGTCCATCAACAAAACCAACATCAGATTACGCTTCGTTCGCGATTGCGCGAGTTCATCAATCGTTGTGCCTTTGAGGCGGATGCCGAGATCGTAATTCGGAAAGAGCCAGAGTGTTTTTTGCTGGCGAAGTTCACTCGGCTTTATTTCTTCAGTAGTGAAGACAACTTCGTTCGTTGACTTCTTGATGACGCCAAGAATGAACTCCTTACCAGCAATATCAATCAGCTTCTGCCCAACGACGTGACGAATGAACTCCAATTCATCGAGTGCAATGCCGACGAATTGATTCCGAAATACTCCTTCGGCGATCGCAAAGGCCAAAATCAGTTGGGAATCTGATTCTGAGCGGCTTCCAAAATAAAGCGGTTCGAGTTTGCGATAGTTTGTTTGCATGTAATGCGACAGCCGCTGCAACCGTGCCGAATTTCGAACGAGGGTACTCTCGATTCTTGCTGGCTCATTTCCGCTCCATTCTTGCGAAGACCGAATGCCGATAACGGCAGGGTTTTTTCCACTTGAGTCAGAAAATATGAGATACTTGATTTCAAGATTTCTTTGTAACTCACGCCGTAAGTTCTGTTCTATTTGTCTCACACTCTGCTTATCATTGGTCTTGTCACTCTCTAATGTTCTCGCAATAGAACTTGCCCGCGAGTTGACCACAGCCCAAGCATGCTCATTCACTGAAAACAAGATCGCCTCCAATTGACGGTTGTACATCTCGCTCAATATTTGCTCGTTTGTATTCAGCGTGCTGAACTCGTACACGGTATAGAACGCCGTCGGAATCAGAACCAACAACAAGAGGATGATGACGATATTTCTGAGAGTATTCTTGTCGCTCATGTCATAAAGATAACGTACAGCCGTATTCTCCGCGCAACATTCGTGTCATCAATTGTAAAAACTTGTCACGCAAAAACAACAATGCCCCGCCTTACGAACGACGGGGCATGACATTCTGAGTACAATGTCGCTCATAGAATTCATTTCGAACTCAGTTGGTTTGAAGTTCCTTCGCCCTTTGCTCGACCTGCGACCAAACGCGCAGCGTATTCTCGCCGCAAATTTTCCTGATCTCGTCCTCCGAATATCCTTTCTTCAACAGCTCATAAATCAAATTCGGATAGTACGAAACATCCTTCAGCCCGGTCGGCAACGAATCACCGACGCCGTCGAAGTCGGAGCCGAGACCGACGTGATTGACCCCGACAAGTTTAGCGACGTGGTCAATATGCGCAACAACATCGGCAACGTCTGCATGCGGCAGCGGGTGTTCTTTGCGGTAGCGATCAATCAACGTATCAACTTCTGCATTGGTTTTTGTCAGCTTAAGAGCCGCGCGCATCGAGTCGTTCACCGCCCACTCATGTTCACTTATCTTCTGGATGTCTTCTCGCAAGAATGCGGAACCGAAGTTGATATGAATGACACCGCCTTTGCTCGCAAGTAGCGTAATCATCTCGTCATTCATATTCCGTTCCCAGCCGGGGGTAAAAAATCTGCATGACGAATGCGACGCAATCACCGGCGCTTTCGCAAGCCGCATCACGTCGTAGAACGCGCTGTCGGTAATATGCGACACGTCAATCATGATGCCGAGGCGGTTCATCTCTGCGACAACTTTTTCTCCGAACGGGCTTAAGCCGTTCCACTTCCGATCCTTGTCGTACGACGAGTCGCTGATGTGGTTGTTCTTGGAGTGCGCGAGCGTGACATAGCGAATGCCGCGTCGGTAGAAATGCCCCAGGTTCTTGAGGTCGCCTTCGATCGGTGAGCCGTTCTCCATCCCCATCGGTAACGAGATGATTCCGCGGGCTGCGTGTTTTCGCGCGTCGCCGACAGACTTCGCGACGGCAAACTTCCCTTTTGATTTCCTGGCAATGTTTTCAACCAGATCGATGAGCTTGTTCGCATACGCCCTCGCTCCACCCGCTTCATAGCTTGCCGGAACATAGATAGACATGAACGGCGCGTCAAGCCCTCCCGCCTTTGCCCGGACGTAATCGAAGTCGCCGCCTTTCGTGCGGACCATAATGTCTTCCATCTTCTCCATCAACCGATACGGAAGATCAACGTGCGTATCCACGATGATGAACGCGCGCGCAAGCTCTTCGGCGAGTACGCGCTCTACGAGACTATTCACCGCAGGCTCAGGCGTTTGCGCACGGGACGGCGTCGCGCAGAAGAACGAGATGAGTGAAAAAAGAAAAAGGGTGCTGATCTGAGTAAACACTTTTACTTTTGTTCCCCCCAGATTGTTGTGTAGAGACTTTTCCATGGCACTCCGAGACTGTGCCACCCAAAATCATCAAAACGAGAATGACAAGCAATCGGATTGAGTTCGTAGAGTTCATAGAGTTTATGGAGTTTGTAGAGTTTGTTCGTCCGTGAAGTTGAGAGTAAGCCATGAACTCTATGAACTCTACAAACTCCAAAAACTCTATAAACTCTAAAAACTCTATAAACTTTTCTGTATCATTGAACTGACAGTAACATTCGAATCATGCTCACCGGAAAGTATCTTCAGCTCTTCAATCGTCTCGCCACGACAATTCCATCCGAACGTCTGATTCACGACGAGCTCCGCACGCTCGCGTTCGGAACGGACGCGAGTTTTTACCGTCTCATTCCACAACTTGTCGTGAAAGTCGAAACCGAGGACGATGTAATTCGCGTACTGCGCGAATGCCGCGAGCTTCAGCTGCCTCTCACGTTTCGCGCAGCGGGTACGAGCCTTTCGGGTCAAGCGATCAGCGATTCCGTGCTCGTGATGCTCGGAGCGTCGTGGAACAAATTCAAAGTTCTGAACAACGGAGAACAAATCCGTTTGCAGCCGGGCGTCATCGGTGCACACGCGAACGTTTATCTTTCGTCGTACGGAAAGAAGATTGGTCCCGATCCTGCCTCGATCAACGCATGCATGATCGGCGGCATCGCAGCGAACAATTCGAGCGGTATGTGCTGCGGCACTGCGCAGAACAGCTATAACACGCTCGCTTCAATGAAAATTGTTTTCGTTGATGGCAGCATGCTCGACACGGGCGACGAGGAAAGTAAGATGCGATTCAGAGAATCGCACAGCAATCTTGTTGGAACAATTTCTGAATTATCGCGGAGAGCCAAAGCGAACTCAGCGCTCGCCGAACGCATTCGCCGTAAATTCAAAATGAAAAACACCACAGGCTACAGTCTGAACGCGCTTGTGGATTTCGACGACTCCATTGACATCATTCAGCATTTGATGATCGGCTCGGAAGGGACGCTCGGCTTCATTTCGGAAATCACGTACAACACAGTTCCCGAACACGCGCACAAAGCGACCGCGCTGATTCTCTATCCCGACATTGAAACTGCATGTCTCGCCGTAACATTGTTGAAAGATTGCAACGTCAGCGCAGTGGAGTTGATGGATCGAGCGTCGCTGCGTTCGGTTCAAGACAAAAAAGGAATGCCGAACTTTTTGAAAGAGCTGAATGAGAATGTCGCCGCGCTGCTTGTCGAAACCCGCTCTGCCGATGAAGACTATTTGCGAAGCTACATCGAAGACATCGAAAAAACGATTCGCTCACTCTTCGTCGCTCGTCCCGTCGAATTCACGACTTCGCCAACCGAGAGCGCGCAGCTTTGGAACATCCGCAAAGGTCTCTTCCCTTCCGTCGGCGCGATGAGGGAGACGGGAACGTCGGTGATCATCGAAGACGTTGCGTTTCCGGTTCCGCGTCTTGCCGAAGCGACGCTCGAACTGCAATCGCTGTTCAAAAAGCATCGTTACAACGAAGCAATCATCTTCGGACACGCGCTGGAGGGAAATTTACACTTTGTGTTCGCGCAAAGCTTCAACACGCAATCGGAAGTTGATCGCTACGCCGCGTTCATGGATGACTTGGCGGAGATGGTGGTGAAAAAATACGACGGCTCGTTGAAAGCCGAGCACGGCACGGGCCGCAACATGGCGCCGTACGTCGAACTCGAATGGGGCGCCGACGCGTACGCGTTGATGAAAGAGATCAAGAATATGTTCGATCCGGAAAATCTCCTCAATCCCGGCGTCATTCTGAATCCCGACAAGCACATTCACGTCAAGAATCTCAAGCCGCTCCCTTCCGCGCATCCAATCGTGGACAAGTGCATCGAGTGCGGATTCTGCGAAGTGCAATGTCCGTCAAAGAATCTTACAATCACGCCGCGCCAACGCATCGTCGCGTTCAGAGAAATTGCGCGGCTGATTTCTGCCAACGACAATCCCACGCGTCTCGAAGCATTTCGGCGTCAGTTTCAATACCACGGCGAGCAGACGTGTGCGACCGATGGACTTTGCGCAACAAGCTGTCCAGTCGAGATAGACACGGGC
>JANNUB010000295.1:0-7795 GCA_031394795.1 Ignavibacteriota bacterium
CTTCTACGTATCAAGGCTTCACGAGTTCCAGCCGAAACCTATGTGTGGAGAGCGTGGATTAAAGCCGACAAGTTGGAATTGGGGACGCTATTTCATACATTAATTGAGAATTTGAAGCCGACCTCAAGAACGCGTAGAAAATGCAAGACTCATCACGGAGATTCCCGATGTTGACCAGGGTTCATACAATTTCCAGGATGCTCTCGATTCTCTTGACTGCCGTGGCCTTTTCATCGAGCGCACGGGCTCAAGGAGGAGAGGCATACATAATTGGAAAGGGGGATCAGTTGCTCGTCACGGTGTGGGGATACAATGAGTTCACAACCACCGCGACGGTCAAGGACAACGCAATGTTCGCCATGCCCTTGTTGGGGGACATGAAGGCCGCAGGTCTCACAAAAGAGGAGTTCATCAGCAGCCTGCAAAAGAGACTCGCGGAATACGTTCAGGGTGAGCCCAGGATCACTATTTCGGTATTGTCCTCTATCGGTCAGCGGGCGACAATTCTCGGAGCAGTAAACAGGCCGGACAACTATCCAATATCCTCCGAGGTCACGCTTATCGAATTGGTTTCAATGGCTGGGGGCTATACGTCGGACGCCCGTTTGAAAAAGATCAAGATTTTTCATAAAGACAAACTTCAGCCCCCAACTGAAGTGGACTTGGATTACTACATTGAGCGATCGGACATCGAGAATGTGCCTAGGATAAAAGCGGGCGACATTGTGTTCGTTCCTCGCCAAGAAAATCTTGTGAAGGAATTTGGTGAGTTCCTTCGCGATGTCGCTTTTTTCTTCACCCTCTTGCGAATCACAGATACGGCACGCTGACAATGAAGATTCCGCTGAGCCTTTTCTTTCGAGCGCGGCAGCATGAACAATTCACCACTCCATCAGCGAGACTTTCGGTCGCCATTCTCTTGGCTCTCCAGGTCTACGGTGCAAACGCACAGCTTATCGGGCAGCGAGTCGGGCCGCAATTCCCATTCCTTACCAGCACTGCACGCGTTGCAGCTCTGGGAGATGCCGGTAGTGCATTAGTCGATGACTTCTCAGGGTTTGCTTCCAATCCCGGAATACTTGGGCTGATCAAGCAATCCGTCATCGACTACTCCCTGCAAAGAATACAAAAAGGAATAACGTTCGAACACCTGGGAATTGCGTACAAAACGACGACTCTGGACGCTCTTGCATTCAGCCTTGACGTGTTGCACTTTGGCGGAACGGATTTCTACACCAACACTGAAGTACGAAATCTCGGCTTCGAGATGCGGACAGGTCTCGCGTATGGTCGTTCTCTATCCGAAGCCTTCTCCATGGGCATAAACCTGCAGGCTCTGATGACAACGACAGGGCCGAACTCTGTTTGGGCTTTCGTTGGAGACATCGGTTTTGCGTACGTACCAGGCAAGTATATACGATACGGGTTTTTCCTGAAGGGACTTGGGAGCGATTACAATGTCTCGTCGTCACTTCTCCAGACCGATGTTTTCACCGGGCGAATCGCAAGAGTATTCGGTGTCGGCCTAACGATCGACTTTCCGTTTTCAGATCGTACAAAGAAAATCCTCGTTACTGCCCAGAACGAAAAAGTCATCGGCGAAACAGGTCTTATTTACAAACTTGGAGTGGAGTACTTCCCGTTTTGGTCAACATCTTTCAAAGGATGCGTTCGCGGAGGCTTTGTTGCCCGCGAGAGCAACCTCGAACCCCGGTTCGGCTTGGGCGTTGCCCTCTCGATGTTATCTCTCGACTACGCGTATGGATATGTCAAGAGATTCTCACAACCCTCCCAAATGATCACTGTCTCCTTCGCTTGGCCCCAGTAGCCCAACCATTGTTGAGGTTCATGCGTCTCCGGTCGGGAGAAAGTTTTCCGTTCGCCGGAAGTCACCACTATCCGCCTGGATGCAGGCAAGGGCCCCCCGCGGATTGCCGAAATAGAATTCATTAGCGCAACGCAGTTGTATCGGCGCTGCGGGGCGACTATACTCGCTGTGCATTGCAAGCAAGCTCGTCAACAGTAAATTCTTCACTGTTCACCCCCAACGTTCGTATTGTCACTTTTTTCGGGGGCTCTTGCAGAGAGCCGGAATGCAGCTGCCCTGCCCGCTCAATGGACACTTGAATAGGCAGAACAATAAGAAACGCCGGAGAGATCTGCGTCCTCATCCGGCGAACTCGCTGAACATGTTCTGAAGAACTTGCTCAGAACAGCGTGTAGATGAACGGTGCGAGCGCCGAACCTTGTGTGAACACGAGCAGCGCACCAAGCGCGACCAGCATGAACACAATCGGTCCCAACCACCATTTCTTCCGCACCCTCATGAACTCCCACAGCTCTTTCACGACTCCCAACTTACCCTTCGCCATACCAATGTCTCCTTAGATTTGAATACGATGATGAAAAAAAATCAAAACGTTTTTTCGATGTGCTTTGGATCGAATTTCGACAGGTCGCGCTTCTTCCAATACGACGCCCGCTGCGGCTCCATCTTTTCATCAATGAAATCTTTTCCACTCAACCGCATCACGACACTCAAGGGAGTGAGAATAAGATAATAGAAAACGCCCAAGATTACTCGCGTCATAAACCAACCAAGGATGAACGCGAACTTCATCCAAGCGATATGGATCGGCTTCATGATGGGATACGCGATGTAGCTCAGGATGAAAAGCCCCAGCCCTGAGCCAAGAAACCACTTCCACGTGTCGTTCTGCATTGCATTGGCGGTTTGCCACCCGTCAACTCCCTGTCCGTACTTCCAGAAAATGATTGCCGCAATCACGGTTCCGGCAATGAGAAACGCCTGGCCTGTTTTCTTTACTGCCTCATGTGAGGTATCTACTTTCTCAATCAAGTTCGAACTCCTTCATCCAGTCTGTGTCTTCTTGCAGTTGTTTTTGTTGTGTCTTTGCAACGATAAAATTCCCGATCACTAAGTAATCCATGTGCGTGCGCATCAAACACTTGTACGCTTCCTCAGGACGACAGACGATCGGCTCGCCGCGCACGTTGAACGACGTGTTGATGATGACCGGGCATCCTGTTTTCTTGTAGAACGCGTTGATGAGATCGTAGTACAGCGGCTGATCTTCTTTCGTCACCGTTTGGACACGCGCGGAGTAGTCAACGTGCGTAATCGCCGGAACGTCGGAACGCGGTATGTTGAGCTTGTCGATGCCGAACAACTTATCCTGCTCTTCGGTCGTCTTCAGCCGCCGATGTTCCACAACTGGGGCAACGAGAAGCATGTACGGGCTGTCGCAATCCATCTCGAAGTAGTCCGTCACCTTCTCACGCAGTACCGACGGCGCAAACGGACGAAACGACTCGCGGAATTTTATCTTCAAGTTCATCACCGACTGCATCTTTACTGAACGCGCGTCGCCGATAATACTGCGCGCGCCGAGCGCGCGCGGACCGAATTCCATGCGACCCTGGAACCAGCCAATGACGCTTTCCGATGCAATCAACTCCGCGACAGTATCGGCAAGCTCCTCCGGTGCGACTTTCTGATAGACAATCTCATTCATCCTGAAATAGTGCTCAAGCTCCGCGTCGGTGTACACCGGACCGAGGTACGAAGCGGACTGCGAATCCTTCTTGCCGTCTGCTTTGCGCGGGTTGTTGAGATATGCATACCAAACATAGAGTGCTGCGCCGAGCGCACCGCCCGCGTCGCCGGCCGCCGGCTGGATCCAAACATTCTCGAAAATATTCTCGCGAAGAATTTTCCCGTTCCCCACGCAGTTCAGCGCAACACCGCCGGCAAGGACAAGATTTTTCTGGCCTGTTTCCTTCCGCACGAAGCGCGCCTGGCGGGTCATGATTTCTTCCGTCACATCCTGCACCGAACGCGCGAGGTCCATCTCACGCTGACCCAACTTCGTTTCCGCCTGACGGGGCGGACCGCCGAACAACGCGGCGAACTTATCGTTCGTCATCGTCAAGCCCGCGCAATAATTGAAATACTCCATGTTCATCTTGAACGAGCCGTCTTCTTTCAAGTCCAGAAGATGATCGTAGATCTGCTTAACGTATTTGGGCTCGCCGTACGGAGCAAGACCCATGACTTTGTACTCCGCCGAGTTCACCTTGAACCCAGTAAAGTACGTAAATGCCGAGTAGAGCAAACCAATCGAGTGCGGAAAATCCAGCTCGCCATGAATCTTGATTATGTTATCTTTGCCGACTCCATAGCTCGTTGTACACCACTCGCCGACGCCGTCGAGTGTCAGGAATGCCGCTTCCTGAAACGGCGATGGGTAGAACGCCGAAGCCGCATGAGATTCGTGGTGCTCGGGAAAGAGAATATCACCTTCATACCCAAGATCTTTTTCGATCAGAGATGGCATCCACAGCTTCTCTTTGAGCCACAACGGCATCGCCATGATGAACGACTTGATTCCCTTGGGCGCATACGCCATGTATGTCTCAAGTATTCGTTCGAACTTAACCAGCGGCTTGTCATAGAAGGCGACGTAGTTGATATCCTTCGCAGTGATTTTTGCTTCCTTCAAGCAATACTCGATGGCATTGGTCGGAAAACGGAAATCATGCTTCTTGCGCGAAAACCGTTCCTCTTGCGCAGCGGCAACGATCTTTCCATCTTTGATCAGTGCCGCGGCAGAGTCATGGTAATAGCATGAAATGCCTAATATATACATGAAAAATACTCGCTGTGGTTTAAGAATGAAATAGATTGGTTTGGTTTCAAAGATACGCAAAGCGACACATCTGAGCGTGTCGCAAGGCACACCTACATCTGAAATGATCGAATGTATTCGACCATGCGTGTACAATCTTCCAGCGTTTCCACTGGTTTTGCCTCTCCCCCTTGCGCGGCAATCTCGTGGTGCTCTTGAATGGACATTACCGACAATTCGTCCTTCTTTATCTGCTCAATGCTTTTTGCAGCAGACGCTGCCGCCGCGAGAGTGGTAATGAACGGCACCTTGTATTCCATCGCCGTCCGGCCGATAGCATGCTCATCCTCTCGCGAACTCTGTCCCAGCGGCGTCAAGACAATCAATTGCACCCAGCCGTTGCGAATGACGTCGGTAACGTTCAACGTCGGGTTGCCTGCCTTGAGAACAGGCCGATTGGCAATGCCATGCTCCGTCAAAAACTTCGATGTCCCTTCTGTCGCAAGGATATTGAATCCAAGGCGAACAAAGCTGCGGGCAATATTTGCTGAGCGCTCGCGCTTGTCATTTTCGTTCAGGCTAAACAGCACCGTTCCTGATTCCGGAAGCGGCATACCGGCAGCAATTGATGCCTTCGCAAACGAAACGCCGAAGCTGTCCGAAATACCCATCACCTCTCCCGTTGAACGCATTTCGGGACCGAGAAAGTGTCGCGCCTGCGGGAACTTGTTGAAGGGGAAAACGGACTCCTTGACCGAGACGTGTTTTGCCCAACTTCCTTTGATGTGCAAATCCTTGATCTTTCTTCCGACCATCAACTTCGCAGCAATCTTTGCAAGCGGTACGCCGGTGGCCTTACTGACAAATGGAACAGTGCGAGAGGCACGCGGGTTGACTTCCAGAACATACACAACGCCTTCCCGCATTGCGTATTGAATGTTCACCAATCCTTTTACGTTGAGAGCGAGAGCAAGCTTACGGGTATACGTCATCAGAGTGTGCAGCTGATCGGCCGTGACCTGGTACGGTGGCAGCACACACGAGCTATCGCCGGAGTGAATTCCGGCTTCTTCAATATGCTGCATAACGCCGCCGATGTGTACGTCCGTGCCGTCGCAAATCGCATCAACGTCGAATTCGAATGCATCTTCCAGAAATCTGTCAATCAACACTGGATGTTCGGGTGAGACATTCACGGCTTTTGCCATGTACTCGCGCAATACTTCATCTCCGTAACAGATCTCCATTGCGCGTCCGCCAAGAACGTACGAAGGACGAACCAACACGGGATAACCGATCTCACTTGTAACAAACAAAGCCTCATCTACACTCGAGGCGGTCCCCCACGGTGGACACGGGACTTGAATGTCTTGGAGAAGTTTCCCGAATCGCTTTCGGTCTTCCGCCAGATCGATTCCTTCGGTAGACGTGCCGAGAATTCTCAGTCCATTTGCCTCGAGTGCTTTCGCGATTTTCAGAGGTGTCTGCCCACCGAAGCTGACGATGATTCCTTCGGGTTGTTCCTGGTCGCAAATGTTCAACACGTCTTCCAGGGTCAACGGTTCAAAGTACAACTTGTCAGTCGTGTCGTAGTCGGTTGAGACGGTCTCGGGATTGCAATTGATCATGATCGTCTCATAGCCTTCTTCTTCGAGACCCATCACGCCGTGAACGCAGCAGTAGTCGAATTCGATTCCCTGGCCGATGCGATTGGGGCCGCCGCCAAGAATGATGACTTTCTTCCTGTCCGAACGAACCGACTCGTTCTCCATTTCATACGTCGAATAGTGGTACGGCGTTTCCGCGGCGAATTCCGCCGCGCAGGTATCAACAGTTTTGAAGACGGGTAGAACCTCCAGTTTTTTCCGTAACGTCCGCACGGCCGATTCATCCGTTTTCCAGAGAAACGCCAACTGCCGATCTGAGAATCCATACTGCTTCGCCTTCAGAAGTTCTTCGCGCGAGATGCCTCGAGGCGAAGTCTGCTTCAGCGCGTTTTCTTCCTCAACAACTTGCCGGATGTTGTAAAGAAACCACGGATCGATTTTCGTGATGGCGTGCAGATCATCGATCGTCATGCCAAGCTGGAAGCCGTAGCGCAAGTAGAAAATGTTCTCAGGACGCGATCGAGAAAGCTGTCTCTGGACTTTCTCCCTCCACTCCTCTTTTTCCGAAGCTGAAAGCGCGTCGATATCGAAATGATCTTTTCCGTCAGCGCCCAGTCCGAATCTCCCCTGCTCGAGCGAGCGAAGTGACTTCTGCATCGCTTCTTTGAATGTCCGCCCGAACGCCATGGCTTCGCCGACGGACTTCATTTGGATACCGAGCGTGCTGTCAACACCCTTGAACTTCTCAAAATCCCAGCGCGGAATTTTTACGACACAATAGTCAATCGTCGGCTCGAACGAAGCCGGCGTCAGCTTCGTGATGTCGTTCGGGATTTCATCTAATGTGTACCCGACGGCAAGCTTCGCCGCAATTTTCGCAATGGGAAACCCGGTTGCCTTTGAAGCAAGCGCCGAGGAACGGGATACGCGCGGATTCATTTCTATGACGATCCGGCGGCCGGTTTTTGGATCGACGGCAAATTGAATATTGGAGCCGCCCGTCTCAACGCCGATTGCGCGTATGACCTTGAGCGCATCGTCGCGCATGATTTCATATTCCTTGTCGGTGAGCGTCTGCTGCGGAGCAACGGTGATCGAATCACCCGTATGCACACCCATGGGATCGAAATTCTCTATCGAGCAAATGATGACGACGTTGTCCTTAATATCGCGCATCACCTCAAGCTCGTATTCTTTCCAGCCAATCACCGATTCTTCCATGAGCACCTCGTGCATCGGGCTTGATTCGAGGCCATGCTCTACCTTCTCAACAAACTCATCCGCATTCTCGGCAATGCCGCCCCCCGTTCCGCCCATCGTAAACGAGGGCCGAATGATGATCGGAAAACCTATCCACCGCGCAAGCTTTACTCCCTCTTCCACTGTGCGTACAAACCCCCCCCGAGGTGTTTCCAGACCTATCGCATCCATTGTTTTCTTAAACAACTCGCGGTCTTCGGCTCTCTCAATCGCCTCGAGCTTTGCCCCGATCAATTCGACATTGTACCTCGCCAAAACGCCGTTTTTTGCAAGTGCCAC
>JANNUB010000331.1:0-2536 GCA_031394795.1 Ignavibacteriota bacterium
TGGTTTTGGTTTCTTGCTCTATTTTTTAATTGTGATCTAGCGATTCGTTTGTAGAATCTATTCTCAGATTACAGAATCAGACTAACGAGGAGTGCTCTATCCCTTTCCCTTTCAGTTTTCCTGACTTTCGCTTGCGATGTCGTTCGTGCCTGCCCGAGCTGCTTCGGTGACCAGAATTCCGCGGAAGTACAAGGGATGAAATGGGCGATACTCAGTTTGCTTGGCGTAACGGGTGCTGTGCTCGCCGCAATCACAGCGTTTATTTTTTTTCTACGACGACAGGCGATGGAATTCAATCGCCGGTTTGCTGATCGAATGAACTGAACAACAAGGCCTGACGAGACCGACTCGCGGTGAGACTCTTCGCGGAGTTTATCCCGCTTTGCGGGGCTCAGAGTTGAAAGAATCGCAGGTTTGCCGACCGGATGAACTAAACAAATTAACAAGATTCCGACAACCCGGCTTTGTGGGGCGAGGAAGAATCCCGCGACAAGATTCTTCGCTACGCTCAGAATTGAAAAGAAGGAGAATTCTTAATGCACGAATGGTTAGGCTTACCGATTGATGCGTCCGCACACGGACACGATGTTGACTATCTCATCGTTATCATTCATTGGCTGATGGCAGTGCTGTTTGTCGGCTGGGGCGCGTTTTTTCTCTACACACTTGTTCGCTTTCGAAAGAAGGCAAATCCGACCGCCGATTATGTCGGCGTGAAGTCGCACGCGTCCAGCTATCTTGAAGTTGCCGTTGCGGTCTTCGAAGGGTTTCTCCTCGTCGGACTTTCGATTCCGATGTGGGCGAACGTGTGGACGAACTATCCGGACGAGAAGGACGCTGTCGTTATTCACGTCGTAGCGGAGCAGTTCGCATGGAACATGCACTACCCGGGGAAAGATGGAAAGTTCGGAAGACGCGACATCAAACTCGTCGCAGCGGAGAATCCTCTCGGTCTTGATAGAGAAGACTCCGACGCGAAAGACGACATCGCGACAATCAACATTCTCCACATTCCGGTCGGCAAAAAGATTCTGATCAAGCTTTCGAGCAAAGACGTGATTCACAGCTTTGGTCTTCCGCTTTTGCGCGTGAAGCAGGATGCGATACCCGGACAACAGATCCCGATTGTACTCACCGCGACGATGACGACGACGCAGCTTCGCGAGAGGATGGCCAAAGCATACGCTCCTGCACGGCTGAAACTCGCTGAGGGCGCTACACCAATAATGATTGCAGGCGCCAACTATCAAGCCAAGGATGGCTCCGCACTTGTGGCGGCAGGAGACCTCATCACGAACGAGGTCGTTGCTAAGTTGATGGAGGCGGGAGTCGCGTCGGTGAACGCGACGCAAGATACTCCTGCCGAAATCGCTTGTGCGCAGCTCTGTGGCCTCGGACATTATCGTATGCGAGGAACCCTTTTTCTCGATACGCAGGAAGAGTTTGAGAAATGGTTAGCAGAAGAGGCGGCGTATCTTGAACAATAGCGCGAACACTGGTTTGCACCGCTTTGCAGTCTTCACGGCAATAATGACTTTCATTCTTGTGATCGCAGGTGGCCTCGTGACGAGCACAGACTCAGGTCTTGCCGTTCCCGATTGGCCGAACACCTACGGGCATTTTATGTTCAGCTTTCCGCTCACCGAAATGGTGGGAGGGATTTTCTATGAGCATGGTCATCGCATGATCGCAACGTTTGTTGGAATTCTGACCATCGTGCTCGCCGTTTGGCTCTCGAAGAGAGAAGAACGGAAATGGGTCCGCAACCTCGGCTGGATCGCGCTGCTTGCAGTCATCACGCAGGGAGTCCTCGGCGGGATCACCGTCCTGTATCTTCTGCCGACATGGGTCTCAACCACGCACGCGACACTTGCACAGTCCTTCTTCTCGTTGACCATCGTGCTGGCGATTATCACTTCGCCGTCGTGGAAATTTCATCTGCCGATTGATTACGGAAGAACGAAGAAGACCCGCTTCCTCGCAGTTTCAGCAACAGCAGCCGTGTTGTTGCAGCTTATGCTCGGCGCGCTGATGCGACACTCCGGCTCCGGACTTGCCATCCCGGATTTCCCTTTGTCATACACGAATTGGCTTCCACCGATGAACGCGAGCGAGATGGCGTCAATCAACGAGTATCGTCTGACGTACTATAACCTCCCGCCTGTTGAGTTGAGCCAAATCTGGATTCACTTTGCGCATCGAATCGGCGCCGTCCTTGTTTCGGGCGTGGCGCTTGCGAACGTCGTTCATGTCTTGAGGAATTACAAAATTCCTCAGATGCGTGAGCCTGCAATCATTCAAGGAATACTCCTTCTCGTTCAATTCCTGCTCGGCGCGCTTACGGTATGGACGGGGAAGGGGGTTCAGATTTCCACTGCACATGTGGCAGTCGGAGCGCTGTTGCTTGGAACGAGCGTTGCGCTTGCGGTGTATTCGTTTGGCTGGTTCAAGCGACCAATACGTGTACGAGAAAGATCTTTTTCAATGTCCGTAAGGGAGGCAACGGCGGCATGAAGACGAAATTTGAGAGAACCGG
>JANNUB010000334.1:0-1958 GCA_031394795.1 Ignavibacteriota bacterium
GCCAATCGTCGCGTCGTTACTGTTCGCGAGAACGTGATTGTTGGAAAGAATGTAGTTGATATTGTTCTTCCGCACGAGACAACCGAGCGTCCCCGCCGTGATGAGGTAGTGCCCGATGCTGACGCCTCCCGGAGCAGGGCGGTGCCTGCCGGTATGACCTTGCTGCGCGTAGATGATTCCGGTGGCATATACGTCGGTAGGAATGCTCTGGATTGCCGCGGGGATCCGCTGGGCTTCCGTGAGCGTCTTATCCGTTTGCTTGACCTCGACTGAGCAAATAAGGGCGAGATCGTTCGTGCGCTTTCCGTTGACGGTCTTATAGCCGACGCCGACTGCGACGACATTGGGTTTTTGCAATAGCTCGCGACGTGCGTCGCGAAGTACACGTCTGCACTCCTCTAATTTTGCTGCCATGAGTCACTCCTTGTGTTATGTGTGTAGGTTGGTTGATTCGACGAGCGGCAACTACCGCACGACGACACTTCTTTCAAGGAACTGATCTGCTGCGCGCCAAAAACGAAATGTGTAGGTTCCTTTCTCTTTCGGTACAACCGATGAGTTTGTGGTAAATGATCCGAGAATCTGTACACAGGGACGTCCGTCGTATTCGGTTATCGCTGTTATGGTGTACACGAATCCGTCTTGCATAATTTCCAATCGCTTGAATTCCCAGCACGGTGTCGGGGTGCCGCACTTCATTTCAAATGCTACGGGCTGTCCCTGCTGAACAGTGTTCGCGATCGTGACGGAAATGACTGCCCCTTGTGCGCTTTGCACTGAGCCGGCTTTCTTCTCTTCGCACGCATTAAGCAGCGCGGTAGAAACGAAAAGCAGTGCAACCGTTACTTTCATCATTCCTTCTCCTCTCTTCCTCTCATTATGCGTCAGCGACTTACGGCGTGAGTCCTGGTGGGATACCGTCGGGAAATTTTTGCTGAATCGCCTCATTGATGCGCGCAATGCGGTTTTCCGGATTTGGGTGGGTGCTGTAGAACTCATGCTGTGAAGGGAACGCGCGTCCGTACAAATCGCCGCGTCGCATCGGCTGCTGTTCGTGTCCGTACATAGATTCCTCAGTTTGTTCGGTCATTATCAGTGCACACGTTCAATTCAGATATTGCGTCGTGCTAAAAGGACGCCGCCTCATCACCGTAATCCGGCGGCGGTCCGCCTTCGAAACCGACTGGCGCGAGATTCTCGAACCTCGCATAGCGATTGACGAACGCGAGCTTTATGTCATCAATCGGTCCGTTGCGTTGTTTCCCGACAATGATTTCCGCCTGCCCGCCCTGCTCGGATCGCGACTCCGCGTCCATGTACATCTCGGGGCGGTGGACGAAGCAAACGACGTCAGCATCCTGCTCGATCGCACCGGATTCGCGTAAATCCGAAAGTATAGGCCTCTTGTCGGTACGGCTCTCGACTGCGCGGCTCAATTGCGACAGTGCAACAACAGGAATGTTGAGTTCCTTTGCAAGCGCTTTGAGTGAGCGCGAGATCGCGGAGATTTCTTTTTCGCGGCTCTCGGCATTTTTCGGTCCTTGCATCAGCTGCAAATAGTCAACCACAATCAGGCCGATGTCGCGTTCCGCTTTGAGCCGTCGGGCTTTGGCGCGCAATTCAAGAATGCCGAGACTCGCCGTGTCATCAATAAAAATATTCGTCTTGGCGAGTCGTCCGGCAGCCAGACTCATGCGCTTCCAATCGTCGTCGGGCAGACGTCCCGTGCGAACGGCATGCGCGTCCACTTTCGCTTCCGCGCAAAGCAAACGCATCACGAGCTGCTGGGTGGACATTTCGAGCGAGAAGATGCCGATACCGGTCGGCTTATCGCTGTGCATCGCTGCGTTGCGCGAAAGTGAGAGAGCGAACGCCGTCTTGCCCGAGCTGGGTCGCCCCGCGATAATGATCAAATCCGAATTCTGCCAGCCGCCTGTCAGCGAATCCAGATCGCGAAA
>JANNUB010000351.1:0-17350 GCA_031394795.1 Ignavibacteriota bacterium
TGAGCGGAGCGAAGGGTCTCACTGCCATTCGACCAGCCACTCGAAGCATTGCGCGGTCGGTTGCTTGCCGATCCATATTTCAGAGGCGTTCCCTCTATGCAACCCAATGAGAAGAAAACGGCAGTGCAGTTCCATGCAAAAGATGACTTACCAGAGGTGAGACGTGAAGTATTCCAACTTCTTCCGAGCCAACGTTCTTTCAAAAATGCAAATCCAAAGTTGCTGATAGTCCTTTTCGATATTTCTTGCAGAATTATGAGGCGCACGCTCCTTTCAGAGTTTGGAAAAGAATGAAAACCGCCAACTTCAAAATCCTTCTCCTCGTTGTTGCCATCGGCATCGTCGTCGGGATGCTGATCTATTCGCGCAACATGATCAATCAGCTTCTCGCAAAAGAGCGAGAGATCGTGGACCTCTACGCCCGTTCGCTTGAATTCCTTGCAAGCGAGCAGTCCAGCGCGGGAGATATCGGTTTCGTGTTCGAAGAGATCGTTCAAAGCATAGATTTCCCGATGATTCTCACCGACGCGCAGAACGATCCCATCCAACCCATCAAAACCAGCGCACGCAACATCATTCTCGATTCAACGCTGACGTCCGAGCGGCAAGCGGCGCATCTCAAGACACTCATGGTTGAGATGGACAAACAGAATCCTCCCATCAAAGTTGCGCTGCAAGACACGATTGTTCTCAATTATCTTCACTACGGAGAATCGGATCTGATCCGCCGTTTGCGCTGGATGCCGTACGTTCAGTTTGCGCTCGCAGGATTGTTTATCATCATCGCGTACGTCGGCTTCAGCTACATCAAGCGCAGCGAGCAAAGCAATATCTGGGTCGGCATGGCAAAGGAAACTGCGCACCAGCTCGGCACGCCGCTTTCGAGCATGATGGGCTGGCTGGAGATTGCGAAGGAGCACTCCGCCGGCAATCCGCATCTGCGCGAGACCGTTGATGAAATGGGCAACGACGTCGAACGGCTGAATAAGGTCGCCGCGCGATTTTCCAAGATTGGCTCGACTCCCGATTTCAAAGAGGAGAATCTCACCGAGGTCATCCAGGGAGTGATGAACTACATCGGCAGGCGTATTCCAACATCGGGGAAGAGCATTGGGCTGACAATCGCGACGCCCGGCGAGTTTCGCGCGCATATCAACCGCGAGCTATTCGAGTGGGTGATCGAGAATTTGATGAAGAATGCGCTCGATGCAATAGAAGAACCGACAGGAAGGATTTCATTCCGCATCGAACGGCACGGCACAACGACGACGATTGACGTGAGCGACACAGGCAAGGGCATTGACCCGAAACATCACAAAGACGTTTTTCGTCCGGGCTACAGCACGAAGAAGCGCGGCTGGGGATTAGGCTTGAGTCTCTCCAAGCGGATCATCGAAGAGTACCATCGCGGAAAGTTGTTCGTGAAACAAAGCGCGCCCGGAGCGGGGACGACGTTTAGGATAAAGTTGAGTTCGTAGAGTTTGCCCCTCTTCTGAAGAAATTGGCGTTTCTCCGTTTCTCTATCGCACCAGCAGCATTCGTTTCGTCGCAGCAAATTCGCCGGCACGTAATCGGTAGAAATATGTTCCACTGGACAAACCGCTCGCATCAAACGACACTTCGTAGTTTCCCGGCTTCAATTGTTCGTTCACCAGTGTTGCAACTTCTCTCCCCAACACATCGAACACCTTCAGCGTCACGCGACTGACCTCCCGACGGGTCGGGTCTTCGACTGGAATCTGAAACCCGATCTCAGTACTTGGGTTGAACGGATTCGGATAATTCTGTTCCAGACGAAACTCCGCCGGCTCGTTGCCTTCACCTTGACGCACCTCGCTCGGTGAATCACCGTACCCGAAGTAAAAGAGCATCATCATCTCATCCGTGCTCAGAAGCCCGCCGCGAATCGGGTTGGGCGTCGGATTGTGGTACGTAACGATGAGACGGACGCTGTCGCCGCGAAGAAAGCGAAGCGGCGTGCGAAACGAAAGGAGCGGCGGATGTTCCCAATCGTTGCTGTAGTACACCAGATTACCGTTGTGCGCTCCGCCAACGCCCACAACCTTGAATTCGATCATCCGCTGATGCGCGTGCGACCACATTTGTGTCAGGTTTATGTTCTGCGTGATTCGGAATGTTCTTGTGATCGTCGTGGTCTGGTTTGGCGGAATGAAAATATTGTTATTGTTGCTGAAGCTGCCTCCGATGGCGAGGTGGACAACTTGCGTCGAGTCTATCGTATGAAGATTGACGTAGGCTTCGCCGGTGCGGGTTTGTCCCGACCTGTTGACTGAGTGAATATTGAAATCGAAGCCGGTGCCGGGAGGAAGCACAAGCGCGACGCCCGGAGGAAAGGAATACTCCAGCTCCGCCGTCTGTGAGCCGATAAAGTTCTGCGTCCCGAAAATACTCGCCAGCTCAAAGATCGGAGGAAGTATGGCGCCGAGCGAGTCGCGAATATCACGATACACATGGGGCGTGCGCGTTCCCGTTCCGACTGGATAGTTGTAAAGAATCATGTGGTGGCTGCCGGAGCGGTAACGGATCTGGTAGCGATTGATGAAGAGGTTTCGGTTCGTGGCGTATGGAACGTAATACAGGAACTCGCGGTCGTATACCGAGGACCACACGTTGAACGGGCCGACGTGCAATTGAATACCGCTTGCCGGCGGCGGAAGCGGCTCGAAATTGGCAAGGAACCTCGTCGTATCGTTGAACAGCGTCGTGTCGGCACCCGGAACAATACCGGCCTCCGGCGCCCCGCCGCTGATCCAGCGATTGACAAATGCAAGCTCACCATTCGTCAGGAACGGAAGTCCGAGCGGCATCACGGAGCCGTACCCCTGCGGGAGATTCGGCGAGTTTGGCGCGTTCACCTTGTGCCAAAAATAACTCTTTGCCAGTCCGGGCAATCCGCCAAGCGTTGAAACGCGAACGAGGGAATCACTCACCGCTGCAATGTTGTACGGTCGGACGTTAAGGAGCTTTCGGTAGGCGGAGTCTGCCGTGAGAATAAGCCCGGTCTGCACCGCAGGAGGATAGCCGCCAACTGCATGACAGCCGACGCAGTAACGATCAAGGACGCGCGTCTGCATCGTTCCCCACGTTGACGGGGCTTGTGCAAGGAGAAGCGCCGGTGCAAGAATCGTAAGTGCTCCAAGTAGTGGCGTACGCATTGTTTCCTCTCACGGTTTGTATTGCCAAAGAACGTTTCGATCAAAATAGTCCCAAAAAAGGAGAAGTGCAAACCTGCTTCTGACTTGACGAAAAAGTATATTGTGGTCATGCTAGGATCACGCCGCAGCTTCCTCAGACAACTCAGCATTGCATTTGCGCTTACACAATTGCCAAGGCAGCTTCTCGCGACGCCATCAGCTCCCATCAAACCTGCTCGTCTCAAACCCGGCGACATGGTCGGTCTCATCAACCCCGCAGGCGCAACGTTTGAAACTCAAGACATTGAGATTCTCAAGGAATCACTTTCCGCCCTCGGTCTGAGATCGAAGCTTGGCAAGCACGCGCTCGACCGCTACGGCTATCTTGCCGGAACAGACAGCGCGCGCGCAGACGATGTGAACGACATGTTCGCGGACAGTGAGGTGAACGCGATTCTTTGCGTTCGCGGCGGCTGGGGATGCAACCGTATTCTTCCTCTGCTCGATTACGACCTCATAAAGAATAACCCCAAAGCAATTATCGGTTACAGCGATATTACGTCGCTCCTCGTAGCAATTTATGCTCGTGCCGGACTTGTGACATTTCATGGTCCAGTCGGTACTTCGACCTGGAATCAATTTTCCCTGAACTACTTCAAAAGGATTTTGTTCGAGGGCGAAGCGGTGACGATGGAGAATCCGAAAATCATCGGCGACAATCTCGCGCAGACGAAGGACAGAATCGAAACAATCACGAAAGGAAAAGCGCGAGGAATATTGGTTGGAGGAAACCTTTCTGTTCTCACGGCGATGGTCGGCTCACAATACCTGCCGAATTGGAAGAACCACATTCTCTTTCTTGAAGAGACGGACGAGAGTATTTACCGCGTCGACAGAATGCTCACGCAACTGAAGCTCGCCGGAATTCTGCAGCAACTTTCGGGATTCGTTTTCGGGAAGTGTACGAAATGCGAGCCGGGCGAGGGCTACGGCTCCCTCACGCTCGAGGAAGTGTTCAACGACCACATCAAGCCCCTCAACATTCCCGCGTACTCCGGCGCGATGATCGGGCACATCGAGAATAAGTTCACGGTTCCTGTTGGGGTTGAGGCGGAGATTGATGCGACGCTTGGAACTCTTCGGATGGTGGAGAGCGCGGTTGCTTGAAAAATAGTTTATAGAGTTCTTAGAAGATGCAAAAACTCGCCAACGTCGCTCTCCCTGTTGCTGTTGATTCGACTTTCACGTACCTCGTTCCACCGGAACTCGAAGCCTCGGCGCTCATCGGTTCGCGCGTCATTGTCCCTTTCGGACGAAAGTACGCAACAGGCGTCATCGTGGAGCTTCCCTCATCAACGACGATCAGGTCTCTTAAGCCACTCAAAGATATTCTCGACGCGTCACCCGTCGTTTCAGAAGAGCTTCTGAAACTCTGCCGCTGGATTGCAGAATATTATTTCGCTCCGCTCGGCGAAGTGCTGAAAGCGGCGATTCCGCACGGCTTCGCATCATCTGGCGGGAGAATGGTCCGGCTCACGGAGTCCGCGAGCTGGACCTTCGGTCAAGAAGCCCTCAAGATTCCCAAGCAGCGAAAGAAACTCTTCGCGCTGCTTGAGAAACATGGCTCGATGCTTTCAACGGAGCTTCAACAACGTACAGGCCTGAAAAATCTCAACGCCGTTCTGAATGAATGGGAAAAGACGGGACTGATCGTGACCGAAGAAGTTCTTCCGAAGCAGAAGGTCACGATGCGCACCGAAGACGTAGTTCTTCTCCGAGAACTTTCGCCCGAACGGATTTCGGAGGAGCTGCAAAACCTGAAGCCTAACAAGAAGAAGACTCGTGCTCTCCTTGAGACGCTTGGCGCACTTCAGAAACAAGGCGTTCAAGAAGTTTTCGTTCGGGATGTGTTGAAGAAATCGGGCGCAAGCTCGGCGGTACTGAGAACATGCACAACATCGGGCTTGCTGCGCATCGAGAAACGCGAAGTCTCTCCTCAGCAGGAATACGGAACGGAAGAGCAGACGCTTTCCATCATTCTCAACGAGACGCAGCAGTGCGTTCTTTCGCGCATCATTGACGGAATGGATGGCAACAAAACTTTCCTGCTGCATGGGGTTACGGGCAGCGGCAAAACACAGGTGTATATTGAAGCAATTCGCTATTGCCTTGCACAAAACAAAACTGCAATCGTGCTTGTCCCCGAAATTTCACTCACGCCGCAAACAGTTCGCCGCTTCAAGAGTCATTTCGGTGATGAGGTTGGCGTCGTGCATAGCAGGATGAATCCGAATGAGAGGCACGCGGTGTGGCAGCGGGCGCGGCGCGGTGAATGCAACGTCGTCATCGGTCCTCGGTCGGCAATCTTTGCTCCGGTGGCAAACCTTGGATTGATCGTCGTGGATGAAGAGCACGAGCCATCGTATAAGCAATTCGACGGTGTTCCGCGCTATCACGCGCGCGATGTTGCGGTGGTTCGCGGCAAGCTGAATAACGCCGTCGTCGTACTCGGCTCGGCGACTCCGTGCATTGAATCGTATTTCAATGCCACGATGGGAAAGTATGATTTGCTGGAGATGCCGAACCGCGTGCAAGAAGTGCCGCTTCCAAGCGTTGCGCTCGTGGACATGACGGAAGAACGCAAGCGTGAGTACTTCGAAATGAAGGCGGCGGAAGAAAACAAAACGCATCTGCGCGAGTTTCAGCAATCGTCGTTCTCGCCAACGCTGCGGCAAGAGATTCGCGAGCGCTTGGAGAGGAAGGAAGGGATCATTCTTCTGCAAAACCGCCGCGGCTTTGCGCCGTTCATCGAATGCATGGACTGCGGCTACGCCCTGCAATGCCCGAACTGCAATGTTACGCTCACCTACCATCTCGTTCGAAAACACCTTCGCTGTCACTACTGCGGCTTGACGCAAGAGCCTCCAGACCGATGTCCGCAGTGTCAGAGCATTGCACTGCAGCAGCGCGGCGCAGGAACGCAGCGCGTTGAGCAAGAGCTTGCCCGCCTCTTTCCGAAAGCGATCCTGCTGCGCATGGACCGGGACACCACCTCGCGCAAAGGCGCCCATGATCGGATACTGCAGAAGTTCGCCGACGGTGGTGCAGATATCCTGCTCGGCACACAAATGGTCGCGAAAGGATTGGACTTCGCCCGCGTGACGCTCGTGGGAGTCATTTCCGCCGACATACAAATGCTGCTGCCGGACTTTCGCGCATCCGAGCGGACATTTCAGCTTCTCACGCAGGTTGCGGGCAGAGCGGGACGAAGCACGTTGAAAGGAGAGGTGATCATTCAGTCACATCAGGTGGGCAATTCCCTGTTGGCACATGTCGTTGGCCACGATTTCAAGAAATTTGTCGAGGAAGAAATCGAAGAACGCCGGGAGCTGAATTACCCGCCGTTCTCAAGGCTGGCGCTCATCGAATTCAAATCGAAGAACGAATCGGAAGCACAACGCGAGGCAGAGCGGTTTGCGAGAACTCTGAGGAGCATTTCCCATTCGCTGCACGTGCTCGGTCCTTCGCCCGCCGTCATCAGCAAAATCAATAATCAGTATCGGTGGCATATCATCATCAAGAGCCTCAAGGTGAAAGACCCGTCGGGTAACGAGCTGCGCGCCGCAATTCGCAAGGCGCGCGCCGAGCTCGGAAAGAGTCGGTCGTCGGTGCAGCTGATTGTGGATGTGGATCCGGTAGGGGTGATGTAGCGATTACAACATTTTATCATTGCAACATTTCATCATTTAATCCTCCAATGGTGCATTGTTGAAATGATGCAATTCTCTTCTCCATTCACCGACTCCCAAACGCCGTTCGCCTAAATCTCCCTAACATCTCACGACCTTCGGCGTATATTTGTGCAGAACTCTTGAAAGGAAAAGAAATGAAAATCACTCAGCACGGTTCGTTACACGGACGATGGTTCATCGGCGGCACATTGATTGCCCTTGGTATCCTTTTCTTTTTGATGAATGTCGGCGTGATGGAGAATTTCCATATCTGGAAATTCTGGCCCGTCCTCGTGATGGTGGTCGGAGCGAACAGGTTCTTGCAGCCATTTCACCGCGCTGAAGGATTCTGGATTGTGGCTATTGGTGCAATTTGTCAATGGTCGTTCTTACGCATCGGTGGTTACGGTTGGGGCGACACGTGGCCCGCATTTCTCATCGCGCTCGGTATTTTTTTTATGTGGGAATCGTTCGAGAAAGAATCGCGAAAAAAGAGCGTTCAAGAGCAATTACAACAGAATTCTCATCCGTAATTTTCTTCGATAAGGGAATATCATGGAAACAAAATCCGCGTTTCGTATCACGCCCCAGCTCGCGTTGGGATTTCTGATCATCGTTGTCGGCGTCTTGTTTACGCTGGACAATCTGGATATCGTTTATGCGCGCGACTACACCCGTTGGTGGCCTGCCGTGCTCATCATCTATGGTGCAGTGAAATTCTTTCAACCCGATACCCATAGCTCGAAGTTTTGGGGCGGGGTGTTGATGGTTCTCGGCGCAGGGTGGCTCGGAGATAATCTCGACCTTTTCTATTTTCGCTTGCGGGATTTTTGGCCCTTGCTTTTGGTTGCGCTTGGCGTTATGATGATTTTACGGAGAGGAACGCAGAGTTATGCAGGCAGTGCAACGATCTTCGGCGCGGAAAAGTCTGTTGACAATAGTTCCGTCACCAATGCATCGGTGTTCCTTGGCGGGTCGAAGCGGAACGTGCATACCCAGGATTTTCGCGGCGGCGAGCTTACTGCTGTCATGGGCGGCTGCGAGATTGATCTGCGCAACGCATCCATCAGCCATAGCCCGGCGGTGATTGACGTCTTCGCTTTCTGGGGCGGCATCGAAATCAAAGTGCCGCAAAGTTGGAGCGTCTCATTCGAGGGAACGCCGATCATGGGCGGCTATGATGATAAGACTTTCCGGCAGAGCACTACTGCGGAACAAAGCTTGATCATACGCGGCACGATCATCATGGGGGGAGTGGAAGTGGGAAACTAAATTCCAACATCCAAATCACAAGCTCCAAAGAAGCTCCAATGCTCAAATCACAAATCTAAATCCCCTATATTGGATTTTGAGATTTGGAATTTCTTTGGAGCTTGTCCGAAGGACTCCTTCGGAGGAACTTGAGATTTGAGATTTAATCCATGCATCCCATACTCGCACAACGAGAACGTTTCATTTTGTACATGGCAGCCTGGCTCGTCATCGCCGGGTTGCTCTGCGTGTTGCTTGTGACGATGAACGCGTTCATATGGAGCGAAGCCGCTGCACTCGTCCTCCCGATGTCGTTCGTGTATGCGTTCATGTGTCTCGCCTCGCTGTACTTATGCCGGGCGTTCCCGCTTCAACAGATAGCTTTTCTCAAGACGGTCACCGTTGTTTTGTCTGCAGCGTTTCTCTCGGCCGCACTATGGATTGCACTCGGGAAAGGACTTGCATCCGCGTTTACCGCTGCAGGTTGGTTTTCCCAGCTCGGAGGAACGTACGATGGAGCAGTTCCTCTTCTTTTTGGGATCGGCTCGCTTCTGTTCGTTCTTGGCGTTGTCGTTCACTACTTGCTGATCGCGTTCGATTCCGCGCGAACGGCAGAACGTCGGGCGCTGGAATTGCAAGTGTTGGCGCGTGAAGCGGAGCTCAAAGCGTTGCGTTCACAAATCCAACCGCATTTTCTTTTCAACAGCTTGAATTCCATCAGCGCGTTGACGGCAAGCGATCCGCCCGGAGCACGTGCAATGTCAATTCAACTCGCGGAGTTTTTTCGGAAGACGTTGAAACTCGGCCAACAGCAATTTATTCCGCTTGCCGAAGAATTTCAGTTGGCGGAAAAATTTCTTTCGATCGAGCAAATTCGTTTCGGCTCGCGATTGAAGTTTGAGAAACATGTCGCTGATGGATGTGAACAGGTTTTGATTCCGGCACTCATACTTCAACCACTGTTGGAAAACGCGGTCGGTCACGGCATCGCGCATCTTCTTGATGGAGGAATGATTTCACTTTCGGCAACGAAGAACGGAAGTTCGGTTCTTCTGCGCGTCTCGAATCCCTGCGATACCGAACGTCCGCAAAGCAAGAGCACAAGCGTCGGACTGGCGAACGTGCGAAAAAGGCTGGAAACATTGTTCGGAAACGATGCGCGGCTCGCGGTTGAAAATGGCGCGCAGCAGTTCAAGGTGGAGATAGTGATTCCTGTGAGGGCTGAAGGTTGAGGGTTGAGGGTTGAAGGTTCAAGGTTCAGGGTTCAAGGTTTTGATTTCTGACCTGCTCTTTTTTCATTTTTCATTTTTCATTTTTTATTTTTCCCTTTTGCCTTTTCTTCAGTCAATAAAAGCAATTATCGTTGACGACGAGCCGCTTGCGCGGCAAATCGTTCGCGAATTTCTTTCGCGTCACGCTGAGATAGAAATTGCTGCAGAATGTACAAACGGATTCGATGCCGTAAAAGCAACTACGGAGCTCAAGCCCAATATTCTTTTCCTCGATATTCAAATGCCGAAGCTGAGCGGCTTCGAAGTGCTTGAATTGATCGAGCATGACGTTGCGGTTGTTTTTACCACAGCGTACGACGAGTTTGCCTTGCGAGCATTCGAGGTTCATGCCGCCGATTATCTTCTGAAGCCCTTCAGCCAGGAGCGGTTCGATGAGGCAGTCGAGGAAGCGATGAAGAAAATCGGAAACGCTGAACCGCGGCAATTGGATGCAATCGTCGAGCACTCGCGTTCCGCAAACGCGCCCGCGGAGCGCATTCTCATCCGTGAAAGCGCGCGCGTCGTTATCATCCCGACGGAGAAGATTGATTACATCGAAGCGCAGGATGACTATGCGGCGATCAAGGCGGAAGGGAAGAGTCACCTCAAGCAAATGACGCTCTCAACTCTCGAGCTTCAACTCGATGGAAAGAAGTTCGTTCGCATTCACCGTTCGTTCATTCTCAACATCGAGCGTTTGGCAAAAATCGAGCTGTATGCGAAGGACAGCCGTGTTGCGATACTCAAGGACGGCACGCGGCTGCAAATGAGTCGGGCGGGATACGCAAAACTGAAAAAGTTTTTGTGAACGTAAACCCTGAGTGAGCGGAGCGAGCGAACGAAGGGCCTCACAGCTTTGATTTGCAGTGAGGCCCTTCGCTTCGCTCAGGGTTGGAGGCTAAAGATGAACCAACTCTTCCTGCATCTCCCCCGTAACCTCAGGCACACCATCATGTCGAACGAATATGTTGATCTCCGTTCGCACCGCCATGTTCTCTTTCGGGAGATAAATTCCCGGCTCGATGCTGAAACAACTTCCGCGCATTAACTGCCGCTCGTCTTTCGTTTCGAGGTTGTCAATGTTCACGCCGTTGCCGTGTACTTCTTCGCCGATGGAATGTCCCGTGCGATGAACGAAATATTTCCCGTAGCCTGCTTTCTTCACGACGTTGCGGCACGCGTCGTCCACTTCCCAACCGCCGACGGGTTTGCCTTTTGCGAATCTGTCTTTCACTAATGCAATTGCCGCGTTGCGCGCCGCCTTTGCGCTATCGAAAACTCTCTGATACTTTGGCGATGGCGCATCGCCGATGTAGCCGACCCACGTGATGTCGTAATAAATCGCGCCGGGCTTGTCTAACTTCGCCCACATGTCGAGCAGGACGGTATCGCCTTGCTTGAATGGTCGCGCATTCTCTGGGGTTGATTCAAAGTGCGGGTCGGCAGGATGCTCGTTCGTTCCGACAATCGGCGGGTCGGCCGTGACGAGTCCGCTTTCCTTGAAGCGTCGCATGATGAACTGTTGAAGTTGATATTCCGTCAAGCCGCTGTTGGTTTGGATCGCTCTGCGGATTTCTTCAAACGCTTCCGCGCGAATGCCATCAACGAGAACGCCGGCTTCTTTGTGCGTGCGATATCCTTCCTCGCTGATTGTCGCTTCAAACAATTGCACAAGATCGGCGGAAGAAACGATCTTGTGTCCAAACCCTTTCACCAACTCGATGATGCCGGCGTCCACCATCGAAACAGCGGGAATGTTGTTCTTCGGCGAGTATTGCATTGCGATCTTCTTCGGCGAGCCGAGCATTTTTTTGAGAGAGGAATGCAGCTGGGTCCACGGAAGAAATATTTCTTTCTTTCCCGGCAATGAGTCGAGCTTGCGCGGCTCAACACTGTGAACGAGTTTGCGCGGCGCGCCTTTCGCGGGAATGAAATAAAACCAACGGCGCGTCGTCAACTTCGTCATATCGAGACCGAGCACGCGGTAGGCGAGATGGTCGCGGTTATGAAAATCGCAGAGAAGCCAGCCGTCGAGTTTTCTTTCGCGAAGAGCTTTTTGGATTGCGGGGAGGTTCATGACAGGTCCTCGTTGATAATCTGTTGTTGATATTGCTCTGCTTGTGACATGAGACTTCCTTTCTAACTGGGTGATGAAAGAACTCTGAACTTGTAGAGCGATTCTCCTCCGTAAGGAGTCCTTCGGACGAATCGCTCCGCTGCTAAACGAGAAAGAGCCATTATCCCAGCGGCACATCACCAAATGTGGATAACAACTCGACCAGCTCAACAACAGTCGTCGACCATACACACTGAGCGAGACGGAGTCTCGCTCTACA
Organism: Ignavibacteriota bacterium; assembly: GCA_031394795.1. Classification (GTDB taxonomy): domain Bacteria; phylum Bacteroidota; class Ignavibacteria; order UBA10030; family UBA6906; genus CAADGV01. Next base: position 11,745 of record JANNUB010000351.1, read on the forward strand.
AAACTCAGAACTGTCTAGTTCTAACTTAACACATCCTTCTTTACAAAAATATACCAAGTGAAAAGATAAAAGCCAATGCTGTAGCCAAGAAGAATTGACGCGTGATTGAAAATAGTGTCCCACGGAATCGGCTCTTCAAACGCCTTCTGCCACACGGTGAAATACGTCGTGAAGAGATACGGCTTGACGTTTCCGAACAATTCAACTGGGATGTTCGAAACGATGATGCAGACGATAATCACCGCCATCGTGCCAATGATGGGACCGATGGCGTTCTCGACGAGCGAAGAAAACAGAAACGCGAGCGACGCGACGCACCACATGCTGATTGTCGCAAGACCGAAGGCGAGTATCATGCGCGTGAGAACTTCCGCTTTAGGAATGATGACGAGCATCCTCGCAGGAAGCGGAACAAGCAAATCGCCAGAGCCGAAGAGAAATAATCCCAACCCAATACTCAGCGTTGCCAAAAAAGTTATCACCGTCAGCGAATAGAAGAGCGCGGTGATGTATTTCGTGAGGAGAATTCTGGACCGCGAGGCGGGACGAATCAACAGCAAGCGAAACGTTCCGCCTGTCGCTTCGCCTGCAAGCTGGTCGCCGGCAACGAGCGCGATGAGAAACGGCACGTGAACCCAGAGGCTGTTCATGATGAAGTAGGTGACGAACCACCCGTTGAACAAATTGCCGACGAGGAAAAAATCCTGAGCGAGCGAACGGGTGAGGTTCCTCACCATACCGCCCCCTTCAAGCTTCAGGACGATCTGGACGAGCGGAACAAGCACGCCGATGGCGAGAAAGCCGATGTACGTTCGCCACTTTCTATATGTCTTGAATAGCTCGTTACCGAGAACGGAGTTCACTTTTTGAGTTCGTAGCGTTGATAGAGTTTATAGAGTTAACAAATTCCAAATCACAAGTTCCAAGCTCCAAAGAAATCTCAAATTCCAAAATCCAAAACGCTCATCTGAATCTGCTTGAGATTTGGAGGTTGGAATTTCTTTGGAATTTGTCCGAAGGAGTCCTTCGGAGGAGCTTGATATTTGGAGATTTTTTTCATGAGATGTCTGATGCATTTTCTGTAATCGAGAGAAAGTAATCTTCGAGCGATCGTTTTGGAATGAGCGCTTTCACTTGAATGCCTTGACTGACCAGTAATGTATTGAGGGAACTGATGTGTTCAGCGGGAATTTTTACTTCCAACACTCCATCTCGTTCATTCACACTTTCGACTGATGGATGATTGTTGCTGACTTCTTTGGCTTTTGCTAACGGCGTTGCGTCAATCTTCACAACGCACGCGCCGACGTTCAGCAGGTCGTGAACATTTCCTTGCACGACGAGTTTGCCGCGGTTGATGATCGCCATGCTTGTCGCTGTTTGTTCGATTTCGCTGAGAAGATGCGACGAAAGAAATATCGTCATCTTGTGTTCGGCGGAAAACTTCTTGATGAGTTCGCGAACTTCTTTGATGCCTTGCGGGTCGAGTCCTGTCGTTGGCTCGTCGAGGATGATGAATTCTGGCGAGCCGAGAAGCGCTTGTGCTATGCCAAGTCGTTGCTTCATGCCGTGTGAATAGGTTTTCACCTTGTCGTTGGCGCGTTCGGTCAAGCCAACGATTTCCAACACTTCTTCGATTTCCTTTTTTGCGCCTCCGACGCCGCCGCTCGACGAGCCGCCTTCGGCGAGCCTCGCCCGTGGCGGGTCGAGTCTTTGGCCGCGTAACGCTGAAATGATTTCGAGATTGCGGCGCGCGGAGAGATACAAATAGAAGTCGGCACGTTCAACCAGGCCTCCGATGCGGGCGAGAATTTCTTTGCGATGCGAGCGCAACGGTTTCCCGAAGAGCAACACTTCACCCTTCGTCGGCGAGATGAGCGACAGCAACATGCGAATCGTCGTGCTTTTCCCCGCGCCGTTCGGACCGAGAAAGCCGAACACGTCGCCGCGGCGGACTTCGAGGTTCAGCTCATGCACTGCCCATCGCTTCTTGTAGCGCTTGCCGAGATTTTTCGTTTGGAGAACCAGCTCGCTCACCGTTTGATTCTGCTTTGTGAATTGGCTATACTACATTCAACTGCGGCGCTGATCAGGGAAGACTCATCGCTCCGCGCTATCTTCAACTCCATGAAGAACAACGTCTCACGAAAACCCGCCCGTCGCACATCGGAAGCCAAGAGCAATGACGCTCTTCTTCTGCTTGTTTCCCACAACGCCTTGTTCTCCAACGTCAGCAAGCGGACTCTGGAACGCATCGTTCCCAAGATGATACAACAGCACTACAAGAGCGGCGAAATGATCTTCGACGAGAGCACGAAGGGCCGCGATTTGTATCTCATTCTTCGCGGCAGGGTACACATAAAAAAATATACAAAATACGGCACAGAGTCGCTTCTGGCGGCGCTGTGCGAGCGCGATTTTTTTGGCGAGCTTTCGCTCATCGACGGCTTCCCGCGATCTGCTTGCGCCGCGGCGATGAGCGAATGCACCATTGCGTGTCTGGGCTATGACCACTATGAGGCGCTCTTACGCGAGAGCAAGACATTTGCACAAAATCTGCTGCAGCATCTTGCGATCCGGCTGCGGACGATGGATCAGATGTTTATCTCTGAGCTGGAGCGGAATGGTGCGGCGTATGAAGCGCAGCTTGACAAGCTCAATCTTCTCATCGAAGCGACCAAGACGGTCAACTCAACGGTTGATAGCGACGAGCTGCTCGATCTGATTCTGACGACTGCGCTCACCAGCCTGCGCGCGGACCGCGGCACATTGTACTTGATCGACGCGCTCAGGAATGAGTTATGGTCGAAGGTGCTGAAAGGCAATGACGTTGTCGAGATCCGTTTGCCGATGGGGAAGGGTCTCGCCGGCTACGTCGCGAAAACCGGTGAAACGGTCAACATTGCCGATGCCTACAAAGACCCACGGTTCAATCCCGAGATAGACAAGAAGAGCGGTTACAAGACGCACAATGTGCTGTGCATGCCGTTGCACGATAAGGAAGGGAAGATCGTCGGAGTATTTCAGCTCTTGAACAAGCGCGGCGGCGAGTTTACGAAGGAGGATGAAGAGTTCATCAACGCATTGTCGGTGCATGCGGCGATTGCCATCGAAAACGCGCGGATGGTGAAAGAACTCGTACAAGGCGAGCGTCTCTCTGCCATCGGACGGATGGCGAGCACGATCATTCATGACATCAAAAACCCGATGAGCACGATGCGTATTTACGCGCAAGTCATCAAGAGCAAGACGGAAAACAAAGAGGCGAGCGATATTGCGGAGTTGATGATCAAGGAAGTGGACCGCTTCGTCAGCATGACCCAGGAAATACTCGATTTCTCACGCGGCGTCAGCGAGCTGAAGCTCGAGGAAGTTGAGCTTGCCGACATCCTGCCAACGATGCTGAACTTTGTTGAGCATGACCTTCTCAAGAGAAGCATCGGGATCGTGAGATCGTTCGATTTCACCGGTACGGTCCGGCTCGACGCCGAAAAAATGCTGCGCGTGTTTCATAATATTGCGGGCAACGCTGCCGATGCAATGCCGGAGGGGGGTACGCTGACGATCCGGACAAAGAAGGCTGACGACAGAACACTGATCGAATTTACCGACACCGGCGTCGGGATGCCGGAGGACGTTCGCTCGCGAGCCTTCGAGCCGTTCTTCACGCGCGGCAAGAAGCACGGCACCGGACTCGGTCTGCCCATCGTCAAAAAAATCATAGACGATCACAAAGGCTCGGTGGAAATAGATTCAAAGGCAGGGAAAGGTACAACGGTCCGAATATTTCTTCCGCGGTCGTGAGCGGAGTTTGCCTGAAGCGTGTTCCTACGGAGAAGAGGCTCCATTCATCGCCTTTGCGGCGGCTTTTTTTTCCTGCCCGAAAATTATTATCTTGAAGCGGATTTTTCTTACGGGCATATGGCGGAATTGGCAGACGCGCTAGACTTAGGATCTAGTGGGGAAACCCGTGGGGGTTCAAGTCCCTCTATGCCCACTATCCTGCAATTCACTCTCCGAAGTATTCAGCAATAGGATTTACGTGGAAGTTACGATCAAGACGATTTCGGACGTTCAACGCGAAGCGGAATTTACTCTGACGAACACCGAGCTTCAGCCGCTCTTTGACAACGCGTACAGAAAGCATGCTCCGAAGGTGGAGCTGAAAGGATTCCGCAAGGGCAAAGTGCCGATGCCGATGATCAAAAAGATGTACGGCGCGGCCATTGAGCATGACGCCCTGGATGATATTGCGAACAATTCGTTTCGCTCGGCGATGGAGGAGCGGAACGTCGAGCCGATCGGGCGCCCGTCAATGGTGGAGAGTGATTTTAGGCGTGGGGAACATTTCACGTTCAAGATTAAATATGAAGTGAAGCCCACAATCGAATTGAAAAGGTACAAAGGCTTGGAGGTTGAGAGGCTCGTCCATACGGTGGGTGACAAAGAAATCGAACAGGAGCTTGAACGTATCCGCAGAGTGAATGCTTCGCTGCTTGGCGTTACGCTCGTACGCGACGACGGCGATCACATCATTACTGCCGATCTCCAGGAGCTTGCCGATGACGGTATGCCGCTTATCGGAAAGAAATCGAAAGATGCGCGCTTTTCGCTTGCCGATGAAACATTGGCTTCCGAAATTCGTGACGCGTTGAAGAAGTCCGAGGTCGGGGGCGAGTACCGCGTCCAGTTTGAAACCCGGCAGGGTGACCACGTTCACCATAACCATGTCGCAATTTCCGTAAAGAAGATCGAGAAAGTCGAGCTGCCGGATGTTGACGATGCGTTTGTGAGGAGGGTGACCAAAGAAAAGGTGGCGACAAAAGATGAGTTTCTCGCGAGCATGCAGAAAGATCTGGAGTCGTACTGGGCGGAACAATCGGAGCGTCAACTGCAGGATTTGCTTGTCAAAGAAATCGTGACATCGCACGAGTTTGAGGTTCCCGAATCTCTGGTAAGCTTGTACATGGAGTCGTATCTGGAAGACATCAAGAGCCGCACCAAAGACAAGCGGCTGCCTTCGGATTTCGATATGAAACGATTCGATGACGCCAACAGGGAGTATGCATCGTTTCAGGCAAAGTGGGGATTGTTGCGTGAGCAAATAATTGAACGAGAAGATCTGAAGGTATCAGAGGAAGAGCTTGAGGAGCTTGTGGCAAAGGACGCACCGGCTCTCGGGATAGAAAAGGAACAGTTGATGAAATACTACAAGAGCACCGGCAGCGTGTCGGAGCGGCTGCTTACCACCAAGCTCATGAACCTGTTGAAAGGTAATGCAACGATACGTGAGAGAGTCGTTGAAGACTCTGTGGCGGCATAACTGAACATCTACGAATGAAAGGAACAAGGGGAATGGATTCACACATCCACAGTCAATTGGTACCGATGGTCGTTGAGCAAACGGGACGCGGCGAGCGAGCATACGATATTTTTTCGCGCTTGCTGAAGGAACGGATTGTTTTCATCGGCACGCCGATTGACGACGGCGTTGCAAGCCTTACGATTGCACAACTCCTGTTTCTGGAATCCGAGGATCCGGACAAGGACATTATGGTGTATATCAACAGTCCGGGTGGGAGCGTTTCGGCGGGGCTTGCAATCTA
>JANNUB010000362.1:0-9116 GCA_031394795.1 Ignavibacteriota bacterium
GTATGACACGAGGGCGCCGAAGGTCACAATGAAGACGACTCTTAGGCAATTCGTCAACAAGCGGCATTCCTCAGATCTTTGACGCAACAGAAGACCCATCTATCGAAAAACGATAGCGGGCGAATACGATGCGCGCCAAGAAGATGGCAAGGCCGGATACCATCATGCAGAGACTGATGATCTGAGCCTCTGTTAAGCCAAGGAAGATCTTCGGGTTCACTCTCCAGAACTCAATCACAAATCTCGCTATGCCAACCATGAGCGCGTACGAGGCGAAGACCATACCCGGTTCTTTTTTCCGACGGAGAACGAACAAGAGCGCCAAGAACACGCCGAAATAACTGAGTGCTTCATAGATTGGGGTTGGATGAACTGGAATCTGAAAGCGAGAATCAGGAAGGATAACACCCCACGGCACATTCGTAGGAAGCCCGAAGCAAGTGTCTCCAGAAAGAAAGCATCCGATGCGACCACACACTTGACCCAAACAAACGGATGGGACCATCGCGTCAAAAGTTCTCAGAATAGGTAACCGCTTCGTAACGAGGAGTAAGAGAACGAGAAACGTGGAAGTCAGAAAGCCACCGTACCACGCCGAACCCTGAGTGATGTCAAATGGATTGCCGAGTGGGCTGCCTGATTCCTTCAAAGCCTCCCAGAGACGGGCACCGACTAGACCACCGATCATAGTGGCTGTGCTCAACTCCATCCAAAGGTATCGGTGCGAAAACAACTCTTTGCACATTATGAATACCACTTCGGTAATACCCGTCCGCAAGCGTTGCAACTTCTCGCCCAAGGATATCGAACACTTTTATCGTGACTTGACTTGGTGTAATAACGCGAAAACGGGCCGTCGTCGTTGGATTGAATGGGTTGGGGTAATTTTGAACTAACCAATCAACAATGTTATCCCATGGAACGGTTACACCGCCGAGTATGTCTTCGATGGTCTGCTTGAAGGTTTTCCCTTCCGATTGATCGAGAACAGCAACGATTTTGAAAACGGCATCACTCAATTCTGGAGAGGCATTGTCCGCGATTCGATATAGCAAAGAAGCTGCTTGATTGATTTGATTTCGGCTAAGCTCCTGGGGAGTTGAAGTCTGTTGAGAACCTGCGAAACTCTCGTTAGACGTAAGGAAATCTACCACGTCATAGTACAGGAGAGGGTTCGAATAAAGAAAAGCGCTTACAGAAACTTGAGCCTGTTCCGCCATATCAACCCATTGCTCGCCTGATGAGCCCTGCTGATATAGCATTCTATCTATCGTCACCCGAAATGCCTCCACGTAGGTTTGAATCACGGGGTCCACACTTACGCCATTCCTGTTACTGCAAGAACACCCGCCGGGAGCCGGGGGTGTGGAGCCGCCGCGATAGTGGAAATACACAAAATTAATGTCGTCCTGATGCAACGAAGTGTGATTTGACGGTGCTGCTGCCATAACTGCATTGTTATTGTCAGAATGGTCCGCTCCCAACCCATGACCCAATTCATGAAGAAGAGCAGTTAACGGAGTTCTGCTTGCGTTTGCTAAATCACCTCTTATACGCACGTCCATTTCCTGAATGAGGCCACTCGCAAAACGCCGAAGGTTCGTATTGGCAGGGTGATCCATAGGGAGATTATTATCAATGTAGATAATTGAATGGAAATCTTCGCCGTATGGATTATCGTTGACACCAGATTGCCAGTAGGGACGCATTATAGGGGGCAAATGCTGAGACCATTGCGCTAAGGCATAAGTCAAGTCGCTCACGTATCCACTTGTATTATTAAACGCAGTGGTTACCTCGATCCGTCGAGGGTTGGTAGTTCGATCCCAATAGAGATACGGATCATCTCCGCTGCATCCCGTTCTTTGGATCCTAAATGAGAAAGCCGCGAGGATTCCACTTACCAGCAGCCCCCGCAAAAACAACTTTTCTATGTTATTCATCGCGGTATCCTTTCCTAAAGAACTTCTTCGTCTTCTTGACATCGGAGGTAATATCATCTAGAATGTTATCAAGGTTGTACCTCTTGTGACCATCACCGGAAGCCTCAACGAGGGAATCCTCTTCGATCGTGAGTTTTTTCCATGTGTTAGAAAAACACATTAGCTTATGATCCTCCTTAAACGTTTCCGTTTCATACGGGGCGAATTGACTCCCGTAGAGCAAAAACCCGCATCTGTTTAAGAGAAGTAAAAGGCGATCACCCTTGTTGAACTCAGTCTCACCCGAAACGCTGGAAAATATTCTTGGGTTAGATGTCGGACCGCTTCCTGTTGCTCGGACTACAACCATACTCAACTTCGAATCGCCTTTGAGCCAGCGTTCGACCCGAACATACACATATTTGTTGTATACTGCGTCGTTCACGTATCGAATGTCTACAACCTTACCAATCACGACCCAGTCACTGAAAATCGAAGCTGCCCGGATTGTTGTCGGTGGCCAGCTTCTAAACAGCTTTGGGAGATCAAGTCCTGCCGCACCGAGTTCTGCAATTGCCTTCGAATCGATGCCCTGATATGCAAGTTTGAACGCTTCTACGTAACTAGGAATGCCCATAGCCAAGAGTTCGCTGGTTCTTGTTGCTGTAGTACTGTCCACCTTCTCCGCAATAGTCGCTATCTCTCGTTTCACCCCAGCATCTTGCAACTGCGACATAACCAAAGAAGGCAAAACGAAGAGAACAAGGATGCAGGTTTTTCTTTTCACGTCATTTCTCCAAAAAATGTTAAGGTTAAGAATGAGAGTTCATTGAGGTGTAGTGCAGAGAAAAAAGAGAGGTCAGTGTTACCCAATAACAACTTGTGAACGCAAGGACGAGAAGAGCCAAGAAGATTGCTGGCGATCCAAGAATCAGGTTGAAAGCCTGCGGCTCAGATACGAACGTATTGCTAAATCTCCAAACCTTCGGTACGCCCAGCATCGCGACTATGAACCCAAAATGTACTGCCCAAGAAAACCCTATGTGATTGAATCGGAGAATCAAGTTATTTCTTATCGCCCCCACTAAAAACAAACCTGCAAGAGAGAGCAACTCCAAGCTCCCCTTCTCCTGAGTCAACCAACGGTAAAACACGTAGTGTCCCCCCGAGAAAGCAGAAGCCAGCGCAAGCGATATTAAGATTGCATTTGTACCCAGACGCGTTCTGCGCAAAGCAAATAGAGGCTGGGCACCAAAGACAATCTCTTCATTGAGCGTTTGGAAAAAATGATGATACCAGTCAAAACCGTTTGGGCTGTACATGGAAATGTTCTCGGAAATACATGTCCGTCGAACAACGAGGAAGGCGCCAATAGTCACAATAGCTCCCACTGCAATCGATGCAAAAATCTCCCTTAGGTCAATTCGCAACCCGGCATAGCCGCGAAAGTCTTTCCGCCACGCGCACCAGCCAAATATCAGAACAAATCCTGTAGCCAACGAGGATCGCCACCAAGCAATTTGTGGAGAGTAGTTAAATGCGAGAACCGAGCAAATCATAAGTACAATCCAGATTGGTTTGTATCGCATTTTGTTTTGACCGAGCTACTTGCTTATTGTTACAACCTTATTTGGTTAAAGGCAAGAAACCAATCCTATCATTTGCGGTAATCATTAGCGGTAATCACTTGCGGTTATCATTTGCGGGATAGGTCTTGACAGCTTTCGAAAGTACGCGATGTTAAGGTTTTGCGCGCTGCTTACGAGGTGGAGTCCTTTCTGCTTTCTGCTTTCTGCTTTCTGCTGACCTCTGACTTCTGGTTGCTGCTCGTCAACACACCCCGCATCTCCGCACTCCCTACCATTTCTGTTCCTGAACTCCATCATCGTCATTCCAGCTTTCCTCTCGAACCAACGCTCCGCATTTGTCTCGTATCTGAACTTGAAGTCATAGGCAATCTCGTAACAACAACGCTTCTTGTTACGTAGCTCGTCTCGCACAGCTGTCAATCTTGTTTCGTCGATGAAATAAGAAATCGGTTTCCCTTCATTGCGAAGGAAGTTCCTTCGGAGGGTTTCCGGCGGGATTCTGAATTCGTCGGCGATCTCTTGCAAGCGCGGACTCCTTTTGATGTTCTCACGCAGCCATTGCTTTACGGCTTCATGGTCATAGGGCATAGCTCAACTCCACTGTGCAGGTAGGTAGGAATTCCGATCTCCACGGATTCAACTACAGAAAGATAATAAATCTATGCGCTTGAGAACATACCGCGATCACGGTAATTTTTGCGGCATCTCAACAAGGAAACGGCCTGCTCACTTGGCCATCGCCTGAACCTGCCGCAACAAATTCACCGCATCACTTGCATTCGGATTGAACTGGGGGACTTCGCCAAATGCAATCAGGAGAGAATCATACTTCGAACGGCGTCCGATCCAGTTGCGACTGCCTGATGATGGATGACAATGTTCCGAAGCGCAGCTCGCGATGATCGGGAACGGGAACAGTAATCGTTGAACCGGGAATCCGCTTCTGCATGATAATGTGACTTCCCCCTTTTCTCGGGCGCGCAATAAATCCGTGCGACTCAAGAATCTTGCACACCTCCCGACCCGAAAGAACCTTCAATCTACGCAACACCAACCTCAACCTGCGTGACGAAAACTTCTGAGCGAAGTCTCCGTTTCACTTCTGAAGCGTCCGCCGCTTCGAAGAAAAGCTCGATTGCCTCGGTGAGATTCCTTCGCGCCTGCTCTACAGTATCTCCCTGACTTGCGATATCAAGCTCAGGGCACAGTGCAACATAGCCATCACCTTCGCGTTCAATGATGGCTGTAAACTGACGACTGTTGGACATACTTTCTCCGTTTGATAAGTGAAGTGCTGAACTACCACAGTGTAAGAAAAGGGAATGACTCAATCAACGCGATAATCTATTCACCTCTCCACCTGCCTAAGCAAATTCATCGCATCGGCTGAGTTAGAATTGAACGAGAGCGCTTCGCGAAACGCCATCGCTGCTGAATCAACCTTGCCGAATTGGATGTAGTTGATGCCTTTCATGTTGCTCGCGTTAGCGTACATGTTCTTCAACGCGTCCTCGAGTCGTCCGTTTCGTTCGAATGGTCTGTAATTGAATGAGATATTTCTCGACGCGTGTCGAAGCGTGTCGTCATACAATCGCAGCGCTAAACCTTCCGGCACGCGCTGATAGCCCTGGGTAAATTCCTGCTCAATTTCCGTCGTCACGTACACGGGACGCGTTGAGATATTTTTTGCGATGAAGCTTCGAATCATCTCCACAAAGCGCGACTGTATCACCGCCGCATCATACGGTAGTTCATGCTCGAACTTGTACAGCTCTTTCAAGAACGCGTCAACTTCTTGTCGAGAGTATTGAATGAGCCAAGGATATCGTTTCTCCAGCTGAACAAAATACCACGAGCGGCGAAGTAGTTCCTTGTCAACAACTGCAACATCGAGACGTACTCCTTTCACCGACTGATAATAGAACGACGCCGATACCCAATAGTCCCATTGATACGAAAGCACAAGTGCATTCGGCTGAAGCGAACCAAACATGTTCATGGTGTAGTCTTCGACGAGATAGTTTTTTGTTTCATCCGTTCGGTCGAAATGGAAAACGCATGGGATTAAGCTGAGAGCTAAGAGCGAAGAGCTTAGAGCGAAGAGCTTAGAGCTTGAAGTAAAGAGCGTAGGGTTTTGAGATTTCTGGCTCATTTTTTCGCTGAACCAATTATAGAGAGCGAGCAAGCCCGAGCCGGCAAGCAGCGCAATGCAGAAATACGCGAGCAGGAAGTACGAATCAATGTCATGGATATCGTAGTTGATAGAATAGAAAACGCAGCCGAAGAACAGCAGCAAAACCGTGACACCGATTTTCCAGTTTCTGCGCGAGAGGAACAAGATGCCGAGAATCGCAAGCGCTAAGCCAACATACGCGAACTCATACGGCAACTCGTTGATAAAATATTTCAACTGACGCCCTGCCGCTTCCGTCGAAGAAAAAATCCAAACGCGATACTGTTTGCCGCTCAAATGCCAAAGAAACCGTTCGAGCGAAATCGGATTTCCCCAATTCATCACCGCGCCTTGCGATGCGCGCAGCGGCAAATACAAATAGACAGACAATCCAATCAAGAATGGAATCGCCATCATACCAATACGTTTCCATGCCGACGAATCGAATCCCTGCGTCGCGAAATAGAGAAACAAAAACGCAGGCGCGAGAAGAATGGTCGTCATGTGATTCGTGAAGCTGAGTCCAAGCGTAAATGCAAAGATGTACCACCAACCATTCGATGATTTTGTTACGCCGCCTTTTTCATTCCCCCATTCATCGCCATAAGCAGCTTTGAAGAAAGCAAAAGACACAGCTGCCAGAAAGAACACATGAAGCGAATACACTTCAATCGCAGTCGCTTGCGACCAGTACGTTTCCGAGAACGCGAGCAACAACGCGGCGCCCGCGCTTGCAACGCGAATTGCAAGCGAATTGTCTTCCTTCTTCGACTTCGCCGTCGCGAAAACTCCGCTCAAGATAAAGTGCACCAGATGATAGAAAACGAAAACTCCGGCAGCACAAAAAGCCGCCGCCATAATATTGAGTCGAACGATTTCCTCCGACGCAATCGGCAGTTTTGAAAAGAACCAACCGAGCAGTGTGAAGAGCGGGTAGCCCGTCGGGTGCGCGATACCGAGCGTACACGCAACCGCCGCAAGCTCGCCGCTGTCAATGAATGTCACCGACGGCGCGAGAGTTTTGAGATAAACGAGAAACGCAAACAGCGAAACCAAGGTAGCGTTTCCGGCGCGAGTGGAAATGAGTTTCTTCAAAATGTTCATGCAAGTTGTTCTGCCGTTGTCAAAAAGACCTGCCGAATATTTTTCATCGTCAAGAGAAGATGATGATGAAGCGAACGCCCATCTGAAAACTGAAGAAGCTTCGCGAGCAATTCCAGCTTCTCTCCTTCCGGCACAACCGTGCCGCGTTCCTCGAGCGTAATTCGGAGATGCGTTTCCACTTTGCGAAAGAGCGCGTAGGCTTCTGCAAGTTTTTCTTTTTCTATGGAGATTGGCGACAAACGAATGGCGTGCAGCGTTGCAAGATTGCGAAACGTTTTTTCGTTCGCGCCGAACTTCAATTGAAGCATCTGCGCGAGAAACTCCACGTCCACCATCCCGCCTGCGCTTAACTTTATATCAATAAAATCGGAGCCGCTCACTTTGCTCCGCGTTTCCGTCTTCTTCCGCATCGCGACAATTTCCTGAGCCCAATTTTTCGCGAGAGGCGATTCGTACACGAAGGCGTGAACATTGTTCAACACTTCTGCGCCGAGCTTCTCGTCGCCCGCGACAAACCGCAGGCGCGTCAGCGACTGTCGTTCCCACAACGAAGCACGGCTTTGAAGATATGCGAGATATGCTTTTCTATCAACAACGAGCGGAGCGTTTTTTCCTTCCGGTCGCAGGCGCGCATCAATGTCGTACAGCTTCCCTCCTTCACTCGGCGACGACACCCGTTGCACCAAGCGCGCCACAACTTTCTCCAACTTGTCCTTCGTCGCTGCAGACTTCGTTTCGGAAATGAAGAGCATGTCCAAATCGGAATCGAAATTGATTTCCTGCGTGCCGTATTTCCCGAGCGCAAACAGCGCAAGCGACCTTTTCGCTGCGCGAGAGTTTGTGAACTCATCGCTCACAACTGTTGCAACGACTGCATCCGCAAGATGCGACAACTCCGCTGCCATTTCATCGAACGAGGAAACGCCGAGCGCGTACCGAATGCCGATGCGAAGCTCTTCATCATTCTTCACAGTAGGAATGTCTTCGCTGGACTGAAACGCGATTCCCTGCTTCTTCTCAAGCGACTGCGGGTCGTAGGCGAGCATCTCCAACAGCAGCGGATTCTTCGCAAGTCCTTTCACAAAGCGCGGGCTGATTGCACAAACCGTAAGAAGGAGCTTCCGAAAGCCATCTTCTTTCAGCTGTCCAAGAAATTGATCGGGGAATTTTTGCGCAGTGTGAATCGCCGCGAGATTTTGCAGCGTCATATCGCCGCTCGGCGTTTTGGCAATTTCATCCAACAGCGGAGCTGCAATTTCCCGAAACGCACTGCCGCAGTTGAGAGCGCTGATGTTCTTCCTTGCTTTTTTTGCATCGCGAAACCCAAGGTGTTCGAGTACGCGAAGAGATGTCGCCGTGCCGGCGCTTCCTTCGATGACCGACGAGATGCCTGCGTCTTGAGTCGAGTCTTTCGTCGAAAGAACCGTGTCGAAAATCTTTCGCACGCCGGCAAGAAACGACTCGTACTTTCTGCGAAACGCTTCCGAAGAATCAACGCCCACGCGTTTCGCGAGCGAGGTCAACTCTCGCTCGTCGCCCGGCATCTCGTGCGTCTGCGTATTCAGCATCGTCTGCAGACGGTGCTCAATGGTGCGAAAGAAAATGTACGCATCCTTCAGCGTTGATTCTTCTTCCCTCGACAAGAACTCTCGATCAGCAAGCTTCGCAATCGCATCGAGCGTTGTCGCCGAGCGGATGTCGGGATTCTTTCCGCCATTCACGAGTTGAAGCGCTTGCACGATGAACTCGATGTCGCGAATTCCCCCTGCGCGCAACTTCACATTTTCCTCGACGCCAATCGCCGCCTCGATCCGCGATTTGATGCGCGCAATGTATTCCGTCGGATTCTGAAACAACGTTCGCGGATACACGAACGGCTGAACCTGACGAACAAAGTCATCGCCAAAACTGAGGTCTCCCGCGACAGCGCGGGCTTTTATGAGCATCTGCCGCTCCCACAGCTCGCCGCGTGACTCATAATAGAGGAGATAGCTTTCGACCGAGCGCGCAAGCGGACTCATCTTCCCTTCCGGGCGCAATCGAAAATCGACGCGATACAAATGTCCTTCACCGGAATTTTGGGAGAGATTCTGAATCAGTTTTTCTGCAAGCGCGTGAAAGTATTCGAGATGCGTCGCGCTTTTCCCGCGGGCATCTTCACATTCTCCTTCCCCTTTGTAGACGAGAATCAAATCAATATCCGAGCTGTAATTCAACTCGCCTCCGCCGTGCTTGCCGAGTGCGATTACAACATAGGGAGTGTTCGGCAGCTTGGGAAATCGCTCACTCAACTGCTGCGTTGCGATAAGGCTGCACGCGTCCACCATC
>JANNUB010000376.1:0-16455 GCA_031394795.1 Ignavibacteriota bacterium
AGAACGTTTCACCATCTTATCAATCTCCGTCACCTGCCTCAACAACTCATCCAGTAAGCTCAATTTCAACTGGCTCGCCGCGTCACTCAAAGCCTGAGCTGGATTCGGATGAACCTCAACAAACAATCCATCAATACCAACCGCCGCTCCAGCGCGCGCAAGTGGAAAAATGAACTGCGGCAGTCCCGCCGTTTCTCTTCCTGAAGAGGGCAATTGCACGGAGTGTGTCGCGTCAAGGATCACCGGATACCCAAGGTCGCTCATGATTTTCAGGCTGCGCATATCAACGACGAGATTGTGGTAACCGAATGTCGTACCGCGTTCGGTGAAGAGAATGTTTTTGTTGCCGACTTCTTCCACTTTCGCTGCCGCGTGCTTCATGTCTTCTGGCGCGAGGAATTGCCCCTTCTTGATATTCACAACTCGTCCCGTTCGTCCAGCCGCTTGGAGCAATTCTGTTTGGCGACAAAGGAACGCGGGAATCTGTAAGACATCAGCAACCTCTGCAGCAACCGCGGCTTCCGCTCCCGTGTGAATATCCGTGAGGATTGGAAGTCCGAATTCGCGTTTCACTTCCGCCAGAATCTTCAGCGCCTCATCGTCGCCGATGCCGACAAACGAATTACCACTGGTGCGGTTCGCTTTCTTGTACGATGATTTGAACACGACAGGGGTGTGATACTTCGCAGCCGTTGCTTTCACGTGCTCCGCGGTTCGCAACACCAACTCGCGACTCTCCACGACACAAGGTCCCGCGAAAAGCACCAGCGGCGCAGCCTTCCCACCCTGGCGTGAGGAGCCAATCTCTATGTTTATTATTCTCATCAAGCGAAGTGCATATAAAGTACGCAAACGCAGTGAGTGAGTCAAAACAGAGTCGCAACGGCGCAAGATGCTGAACGGATGATTGTATGATGCGACAACGATGAATGAGATTGGCGGAAAGCAAAGAAAGCGCGAGCCGTTTTATTGGAAAGGCGGGGAAACCGGGGGGACGACGACGGCACAAAAGCAATGCTGGAAATCGTCGGCTTCTGGACGCCGGAATACATAGAAAAGAAATTGCACAAGCTTGCTCGTGTGCGCGAGAGAAACCTTATCATCGCCTTGAGTAGTTCTCTGAACTGCGCCCGCGCCGATGTTGCGAACCTTCAAGAGAAAAAAACTGCTGTTCTTCAAAGGAGTGCTGAAGGTGGAGGATGTGCTGGAGTGTTTGGAGAGATGACCGTGCAAGATGGCGGTCACCTCGCTGAGCATTCTTCGGTAGGTCTACGACCTCGTAGAGGTGACGGTCATATCTCTCTTTTCCTGTTGCCTCGCTTCCGAATCCTCCGTACTTTCATCCACCCAATTATCAACATAACTGGAGCCTTAACAATGTTCAAGAATCTCATACCGTCGTTTTTGATTTTCATCATGAACATTCTAACACCGTTCTCACTCAACGGACAACAGAAGGATTCCACAAAGAAAGATGAAGACAAGTGGGATGTAGCGGCTTCACACGGTCCATCGAAAAACATTGAGTTCGAAACCGACGAAGGGACATGGATTTCTGTGGACGTGAGTCCCGATGGAAAGAAAATCGTGTTCGATCTGCTCGGCGACATTTACATCATGCCGATGGAAGGCGGTGAAGCAACACTGCTGAGCGGCGGAACTCCGTACGAAGTGCTGCCACGATTTTCTCCGAGTGGCAAAATGATTTCGTTCACCAGCGACCGCGAAGGATGCGATAACATTTGGGTGATGAATGTTGACGGCTCCAGTCGTCACTCCATCACGAAAGAAAAGGATCGGCAAACCAACGGGGCAGTTTGGACTCCCGACGGACAGTATCTGGTTGCGCGAAAACATTATCGCAACACCCGCTCGCTCGGCGCGGGCGAGATGTGGATGTATCACATAAGTGGCGGCGACGGCGTGCAGCTGACGAAGCGACGCAACTGGCAGCAGAACGCCGCCGACCCGGCGATTTCTCCCGATGGTCGCTACGTCTATTATGATGAAGACGTCAGTCCGGGAAACGCGTATGAATACAATCGCGACCCGTATGGAATCATCTACGTCATTCAACGCCTCGACCGCGAGACGGGAAAGACGCAACGCTTCGTAAGCGCAAATGGCGGAGCGTGCCGTCCCGAACCATCGCGCGATGGGAAGTGGCTCGCGTTTGTTCGACGCGTGCGGCTCAGTTCCGTTTTGTTCATCAAGAATATCGAAACGGGAGAAGAGTTGCCGATTTGGGATATGCTGAATCGCGACGCGCAGGAAACGTGGGCGATCTTCGGTGTCCATCCGAATTTTTCCTGGACGCCGGATAACAAATTCATCGTCGTTTCCGCGAAAGGAAAGATCTGGAAAGTGAATGTCCAAACAAAACAGGCGACAGAGATTCCTTTCAAAACAAAAGTCAAACAAACAATCACGGAGGCGCTGCGCTTCAAGCAGCAAGTTGCGCCAAACAAGTTCGATGTGAAGATGCTGCGCTGGGTTCAAACTTCGCCCGATGGAAAATCCGTTGTCTATCAAGCCCTCGGACATTTGCATGTGAAGCAGCTTCCAAATGGAGAACCGAAACGACTGACGACTGATTCGCACTTTGAATTTTATCCATCATGGTCGCCGGATGGAAAATGGATTGCGTACACGACGTGGACCGACAAAGAGAAAGGCGCTGTGTACAAAGTGAAATCGTCGGGCGGAGCGGGAGTAAAGCTTACAAATGTAAAAGGAACGTACACCGAGCCTTCGTTTTCAAGGGACGGAAGACGAATTGCCTTCGTGAAGCACGGCGGCGATTGGCTGCGCGGGCAAACGTTCACAAAAGATCCGGGCGTGTATTGGATTTCTTCCGAAGGTCGACGACTCGACTCGTCGAGCGGTGCAGCCACAGTCATCACCGACGAAGGCGCAAGCCCGAAGTTTAACAAAAAGGGGGATAGAATTTTTCTCACGGCGAATGAAGGAGAGAAAACAGCGCTCATCAGCGTGAACCTCACGGGCGGCGAACGAAGAGTCCATCTCACATCCGAAAACGCGCAGCAAATCGTTCCATCGCCTGATGAACAATGGGTTGCATTTACCGAACGATACAATTCATACGTCGCAACCCTACCGATGACGGGACAAGCGGTTTCCATCGGTCCGAGCACGAGTGATTTTCCTGTAAAGCGAATTACTCGCGATGCGGGAATGTATTTGCATTGGTCAGGCGACAGCAAGACTGTCTATTGGTCGCTCGGTCCAGAATTATTTTCTCGCCCTCTTACCAACACGTTCAAGTTTGTTGATGGGGCAAAAGACAGCGTTCAAGAAAAGCCGGACACGGTCGGAACGTATATCGGCTTGAAAGCCAACTTTGACAAGCCAACGGGAAGTATCGCGCTCGTCGGCGCGACGGTGATAACGATGAAAGGCGATGAAGTAATTTCGAACGCGACGATTCTTGTCGAGCAGAATCGCATCAAAGCAATCGGCGGGGCGAACGCGGCTGCAATTCCTTCAGGAACCAAAGTCGTTGACCTAGCAGGTAAATTCATCATGCCCGGAATGGTTGACGTGCACGCGCACGGCTCGGCGGGGAGCATCGGCATAACGCCGCAACAGAATTGGGGATTTTACGCGAACGTCGCGTTCGGCGTCACGACGAATCACGACCCATCGAACGACACGGAGGAGATTTTTGCAAGTTCCGAACTTATCAAAGCTGGAGAAGTTGTCGGACCGCGATTGTATTCGACCGGAACGATTCTCTACGGCGCGGAAGGAAGTTTCAAGGCTGTCGTCAGTAATCTTGATGATGCAAAGTCACACTTGCGAAGATTGAAGGCGGTCGGCGCGTTCAGCGTAAAAAGTTACAATCAACCGCGTCGCGACCAGCGACAGCAAGTGATTCAAGCAGGTCGTGACCTGCAAATGATGGTCGTTCCCGAAGGTGGCTCGACGTTCTTCTGGAACATGACGATGATTCTCGACGGACACACGGGCATCGAGCATTCGATTCCCGTTTCTCCTCTTTACAAAGATGTCATTACGTTGTTTTCAAAAAGTCAAACGCAATACACACCAACGCTCGGCGTAAGTTACGGCGGATTGATGGGAGAAAATTATTGGTACACGAACACAAAGGTGTGGGAGAATCAGCGACTGCTGACGTACGTGCCGCGCTCACTCGTTGATGCGCGCTCGCGCCGTCGCATGATGGTTGAGGAAAACGATTGGAATCATATCGACAACGCAAAAGCGCTCAAGGCTCTCGTTGACGCGGGAGTGAAAGCACAAATCGGCGCGCACGGACAACTCGCGGGACTCGCTGCGCATTGGGAGATCTGGATGTTCGTGCAAGGCGGCATGTCGCCGATGCAAGCGATTCGCTGCGCGACACTCTACGGCGCAGAGTACATCGGACTCGACAACGATCTCGGCTCGCTCGAATCCGGCAAACTCGCCGACCTTATTGTGATGGACAAGAATCCTTTGGAGAATATTCGCAACAGCGAGTCAATCAAATATGTGATGCTGAACGGAAGATTGTACGACGCGGCAACGATGAATGAGATTAGCGGAAGAGAAAGAAAGCGTGAGCCGTTTTATTGGGAAGGCGGGATGGATCCGGGGGCCACGACGACGGAGAGGGATTTGGATTAGCTGGAAGATTTCATTTCAGTTCTGAGCTTTGCTGGTTCATAACAATTAGTAGGCAGCATTTATGGGCGACCACTACCTTCCACAGTACTACCTGAGGGGTTTCGTCGAATCTGAAGACTCAGAGGTTATTTTTCGGTATGAAAAGGGGCAAGGTGATTACCTCAGGACAGGAATCAAGAATGTTGCGCACGAGAGCAAGTTTTATTCAGACGAGGTCGAATCCTACCTTGCTAATGAAATTGAAAACCGCGCTAATCCTGTGCTCAAGAAGATACGAGAACTTCGATCCGTCGACGCAGAGGAAAAGAGACTACTCGCGCGTTATATTGTTGCCATGATGAAACGCGTACCGCACAGCAAGCAGGAGGCGCGTAGAATGCTGAATGACATGATCGACCCAGCCTTGGACGAATTAGCAAGCACCTTTCGTCAGATTGCCGAGAATGAACCAGATTTGAAGAGTGCTGCAGAGATGCGCCTTCTTGAAATTCAACAAATCCGCGAACAAAAAAAGATAAAACCTGAGGTCATTTGGCATCGGACAATAGCCCCCGAAACTACACCTCAAGTCAGTTGGGCAGTGGAAGCAATGACATGGCAATTTTTTTTCACAAAGTCTGACGCTTTCATCACCAGTGACAACCCTGTATTTTTCTTCAAGGAAATTGGAATTGGGAACGACTCATCAGAACTCGTTTTTCCCGTTTCAACGAAAGTCGTTTTGCTTGGCTCGTGGATGACGAACTCGAAGGCGGGTTTTCACCGCGCGAAGGAACAACAAGTTCGAGAATTCAATAAACGAATCGCTAGTTCTTTGACGCGCTATGCTTTCTATTGTCAAGGTATACAGTGGGTGTCTAAACTAATCAACAGGAAGAAGTTCACACTGGCACGTGTTGCTCGCAATGGCAAGCTTCCTACCAGCGGCTCAACCCAACCCAATGAGCGGCGTACTTTCTAATGCTATCGCACAGAGAATTCACCAGCGCGCACTTTCTCGAATCTTTTGCATGCGGTTGAGCTTTTCCTTGACCAAGCAACAAAGCATGCAGGGCAGGCAACCTGCTGAACAACGACTACAAATCAAATCATCAAAGGACGGAAACCCATGCCCGACAGGAGCAACGACTTTTGAAACCCATTGGAAGAACATTCAAACCAAAAACGGGCAGACACTAAAAGATGACAGCACAGGGTAGCAGTTGCATGAACGCTCGGACGGTTACGCAGAGAATACTGTTGGCAGCCGCTTTGCTGCTCTTCATGAGTTGCAAGAAAGACGATACGCAGACTCTGCAGCCTCAACCCGCGACGCGCACGTATCGCATGGGCTTCTCAGGCATTCCGCCGCGCGCGGACATCAATCTCGCGATCGCTTCGATTGATTTGTGGTCGCGCCGTGCCGATGCGGCGATCATCAGCTTCGAGATGCGGTGGGGTGAGCTGCTCGACGGTGTTCCTCCCGAAACGCTGGTTGTGCGTGAGCAATTGGGATTGGCGGCAAGCGACGTTCGCGCCCGCAACGCGACTGTCAAGCTCAGCGTGAGCGTGCAGGTGGATTATGCGTGGGGGCGTTTCAGCGGAGGTGTGTTTCAGGGAGTAGCGACGGACTTCAACGACTTTCCATTAATTCAAGAACTCGGCTTGTCGTCGTACCCATATTTGGCGGGATACGCGGAGCCGGAACAGATTCCGCTGAATTATTATTCGCGGCTTGTCGAAAGTAGAACCGTTCCCGTGATGGTAACGGAAGGCGGATGGAGTTCAGCGACGCTAGACACAATCGTGTCATCGCTCGATGAGCAGAGACGGTACATTGCCCATCAGATGAAGCTTCTCGATGCCGTGAAAGCGCAGGCGGTATTCCAACTCACGTTCACTGATCTCGATCTCGTTGCGCATCCACCTCCGCCCGGCTCGATCGTCCCGCTGTTTGCGCGATGTGGTTTGGTGGATGTGAATCTGAATCCCAAGCCGGCGTTGAGCGCGTGGGATTCAGTGTTTGCAATATCGCGGCGATAGAAGTGTCACTTTCCTTTTTCCAACCGAACGTGAATGGCATTCATCTTCTGCATGGCCGCTGATCCGAACGACGAACGCAATTCCATGATAAGCCTTCCCGCTTTGATTGTGGCATTATAGCAGTGAACTGAGAAACGAGAGTCAAGAAAAACTTTTTTGATCGAGCCGTTGCATCCGGTGAGAATACTTGATACGTTGAAATGTCCATCATTAAACAACCCCATCCACAAATTATCAGGAGACATGCCATGATCAGAGTAATTGTTCGATGGTCGACTCCTTTGCTTTTCGCTGTTGCATTACTGGGAGGTTGTAAGAAAGACGAAACACCCCCTACAGTTGGGGGACCGCAACCGCAGGTGTTCTCGGCAGCCGGCAGCATCCAACCGGCATTGGACGCCTTTCGGCTGGCCTTCGGCGGTGTTGACAACGGTGGCGTGCCAGGCACACAGACATCTGGTCGACGTGAAATAAACTGGGATGCCGTTCCGGACTCACTTGCCGCTCCATTCAATCTGCCATCGAACTTTTTCAACGCCACAACAACTCCGCGCGCACGCGGCGCCGTATTCACCACCCCGGGAACCGGAGTTCAGGTAAGTGCAGATAGCAATAACCCGTCCAGCGCGGCAGTACGCTTTGGGAACATCAATCTTACCTATAGAGCGATCTTCAGGACATTCAGCCCCGAGCGTTTGTTCTCCCCGATCGGCAGCAATATCGTGGACTTGAATTTCTTTGTCCCGGGCACAACGACACGAGCAGTTGTAAAGGGATTCGGTGCTGTCTATACAGACATTGACCAGGTAAGTAATACATCATTTGAATACTTTGACGTTGCGGGTAATTCGTTGGGTCAATACTCGGCACCCATTTCAAATAACGACATCTCGTTTCTGGGAGTTGTATTTCCCACTGCATCCGTGCACCGTGTTCGTATCAAGTATGGTAATTCGCCACTCGGTCCGGATGATGCTGGGAGCATAGACGTCGCTGTAATGGATGATTTCATCTATGGCGAGCCTCAGGCTTCACCGTAGAATTCCTTGCTTGCACCATCAGGATTCGATACAGAACTGTCCTCGGCTGTCACGGCAACTGCGTACAATCCTAATGCCGTGACAGCAACAACATACAGCTTTCACATTTTCAAGCAAGCGTTTCTATTGTTTTCTAAATGAGGAGGAGTTATGCGATATAGTCTGCTCGTGGTATTCGTGTTGACACTCTCCGCCTGTTCAGACTTGGGACAAGATACCGACCAGTTCCCGGTTTCCGCGAGAGTTGCTTCGCCGGAACTCATCATTACAAACTCAGGCAACAAGACAGCGTACACATTTGTCGTTGGGCAAAATCTGGCTGCACGAATTAACTGGGCGCCATTCTGCAACTCAGCAAGCGGTATTCAACCAAGCGAAACCCGTCGAGTGAACTTCCAAAGGATGCTGGATGAAGGAGAAGAACGAGCTATCATCTTTTGGTGGAATGAATGCAGCGAACAGGGCGAAGCGTTGGTTGGAACGAACGTCAATTCACTTGTAGTACAGATCAGATGAAACCAAATCTCGGCGCTTGATGCCCGTTCGCCGGCGGGAGAGTTCGGCAGGCTCTGACGTGACCCGATACTCGATATGCATCAAACAGGAAATGAGCTTGGAAGAACTCAGCTTGGAGATCGTCAAGGTTCGGAATGGCTCATCGCCTGGTTCTTGACACCAACGTTGTCGTATCCGCCATCATCAATATCGGCTATCCGAACAAGATCGTCCGCGAATTAGTCGCAACGGAAAAAGTTGTGTTGCTCTTGTTCATAAATCCCGAATATCAAGGGGTGAGAATTCTTACTCCTCGCGACTATTGGGAAACGTATTGGGAGTAAACGAGAACTCCCATCAATTCACCAATCCATCAATCCAACACTCCATTTATAGCCCCTCCTCCGAAATCAACCAGCACAACAGCGCTTCAACAATCGCGCCCATCTCAATTTCACGCGGATGCACTTTGTCGAACGTATCATTGTCGGAGTGATGATAATCGAAGTAGCGTTGGTTGTCCGGCACGAGTCCGAAACCGGGAACGCCTGTTGCAACCAACGGATCAACATCCACACCCGCGTAACCGATGTTGATCTTTCCGGCGTCAAGCATCTCGAAGAGCGGCTTCCATCGCAGAACTTTTTGCAGCAACGTCGAATCGCCTTTCACGCTGAAGCCTCGCGGCGTGTGCGAGCCTGCATCGGATTCGAGCGCGGCAATATGCTTCTCTTCTTTTCGTTCGGGCGCGACGGGATATGCTTTACCACCGCGCACGCCATTCTCTTCGTTCATAAACATGACAGCGCGAATCGTCCGTTTCGGCTTCACCCCCATCTTTTTAAACAAGTTCACCACTTCAATCGCTTGCATGCACCCGCCGCCGTCATCGTGCGCGCCTTGACCTTTGTCCCACGCGTCAAGATGTCCACCGACAACGATGATCTCGTTCGGCTTTTCGCTTCCCGTAATTTCCCCCACGACATTTGCCGATTCGACATCGGGCAACGTGTGTGGAGTCAGCTTGAGATGAATTTTTGCCGACTTCTGTTTCTTCAATAATTCGCTCAACTGATTCGCATGAACAGTGCTGATTGCCGCGGCGGGAATTTTCTTCACAGTGTCGGCGTAGTTCATCATCCCGGTGTGCGGCTTGTCGTCGAGCGCAAGCGTCATGGAGCGAACGAGCACGGCGACCGCGCCGACTTTTGCCGCTTCGATTGCACCGCGGCTGCGCTGGTCAACCGCGCCGCCGTACGCTTCGAAGGTGTTCACCTTCGACGGGTCGAATGCACGGTTGTAGAAAATGATTTTGCCTTTTGCGGACTTCCCTAACTTCCGTACTTCGTCGAAGTTTTTCACTTCAACAACTTCGACTTGAATGCCTTCGTTCGGCGTCGCGATGCTTCCGCCGAGCGCGCAAACCGTTAGCGTTTGCAGCCGCATAATTTGCGCCGTGCTCGAAGGCGCGGGAATTATCCAGCACTCCTCTTCGCCTCGCACCCAATGCGGCACCATCACTTTTTCGAGATGCACTTTGTCGAAGCCTCTCTCCATCATCATCTTCTTCGTCAGTTCGACTGCAACCACCGCGCCCTCCGAGCCGCTGAGACGATGCGGCGCTTTCTCACACAACTCTTTCAGCATCGAATAGGATTCGCAGTCGCGCAGACCGACTTCGAGAAGTTTTTGGGCAAGGCCTTTGTACTTCTGCTCAACAGGTTGAGCGAAGAGGCTGTACGTCGCAAAGAAAAAAATGAGTGTAAGGTTTTTCATCGAACTCCCTTTGAGGTTTATGATCCTCTGCAATGTTTCTGCTTCTGTTTACTCGGCCATGACGATGCGGTCAATCTCTTTGATTAGCGCCGGAATGTTCGGCTGCGCGAAACTCATCTCGGGCGCCGGGATGCGGTGATGCTTCATGTCTGGTGGGATATGCTTGTGGTGAGGATGCGTGCTCTGCAAGTCGGGATCGTTCGGATGCCCTTGAGAATCGTACCAACACAATTTCTGCTTACCTTGCCAAATCTCGTAGCCATAGCCGTCTATCTTCAATGGCGCATGGCTGCAAATGATTCGCTCGCGAACGATCAATCTGATGTCGCGATCAAATCGAATCTCGCCCGACACTCTGGCCAAAGAAGTTCCGCGCCTGACAAGCACGATCGCCGAGTTGCGTATCGAAGGGAAGCGTTCGAGAAGGGAATAAAGAAATAACTCGTAATCAGCAACGCTCCGAAACGGATTACTCATGCGGCTGAATGAATAAGACCATTGAGACTTTGGGCGTTTGGCTGAAGCCGTTGCACTTCAGTTCGATACTCCACTTGGCGCGCAAGCCAAGTCCGATACACGCTCGCCCATTCAGTAAAATCCAACACCCAGTTCTCATCCTCCGGTTCTTCACCACTTGTGTATGCCGCATAAAACGTTTCGGAACGGAGTCCGTACGTTCGCTCGAAGGCTAACAGGTCTTCCTCAAGAGCGTGAATATCGCTGAGAATTTCTCTTAGTGTCATACTCTGCCTTTACTTGCTTGTCGTCAATATACGATTCGTGCACACTTCTCGCAATTGCGTTTCACTCAGCCGTCAGCATATCGTTTTTTGATCCCCGGAATCAAATACTCATTGAACGCCCGCGTCTCGTCGTACTCGGGCATCCAATTCCAATCGCGGCGGGCGGCGGTGTCGTCAACATCTTCGGGCCAGGTATCAACGATCGCCTGGCGCTTGTCGTCGGGAGAGAATGTGATTTCCGCGCTCGGAAATTCCCTTTTCACAAGATCGAAAATCTGTTTTGCGGACGGGCTGAAGCTTCCGATGTTGTACACGCTCGTCGAGAGATTTTCTTTCGGCGCGTCATGCAATCGAAGCAGCGCCGTGATTGCGTCTGGCATCGCCATGAACGGAATGCGGGCGTCTTCTCGCACGAAACATGAATACGATTTCCCTTGCGCCGCGGCGTGCAGCATCTCC
The DNA here is from genome assembly GCA_031394795.1 of Ignavibacteriota bacterium. Lineage (GTDB taxonomy): Bacteria > Bacteroidota > Ignavibacteria > UBA10030 > UBA6906 > CAADGV01. The sequence goes on from JANNUB010000376.1 coordinate 11,186, forward strand.
GGCGCGTAGTCACTCGTGCCGCCGCTCGGCATCGTCACCGCGCTGATGAGTCCGGGAAAACGAATCGAGCGAAAATCAACGCCGCTCGACAAGTCGAGTCTTCGACCGCTCATCGTCGTGTCGGACGCAAGCTGACGGTAATGTTTCATGAAGTAGCGCCCGAGGTGCTCGCAGTACAATTTGTTGACGCCGTACATCGTCGTAGGGTAACACCAATCGGCTTCCTTCACTTTGCCTGCGCGGTTTTTCTCTGCGACGCTGGGCAAGCCGTACACCGCAATCGAGCTGGGGAACATGAACGTGACCGGCTTCCCATGCCAACGCGATTGTTCGATGGCGAGCTTAAGCAAGTTCATCGTCCCTTCGACATTGACGCGATGCGCGGCTTCCGGCGTGAATTCGGATCGCGTCGAAAGCAGCGCTGCGAGATGATAGATGCTGTGCACCTCATACTCGCTCTGCATTCGCTCAAGCAAACGCGTTTCCAAAATATCTCCGATAATTACGTCGCTGCAATGTTGCTTGAGCGATTCATCCACCGGACGAACATCCAATGCGATGATACTGTACGCGCGGCGCGCAGCGAGCGCGTGAATCAAGCCGTGCCCCATCTCGCCGTTCGCTCCGGTGACGAGCACGGCCGGTTTACGGATTGTTTCACTCATAAGGAAGTTCTAAGGCAATGAAAAAAGAAGTTGCCACGAAGGCTCGAAGCGCACAAAGGTTTCACTAAACAAAAAAAATCGTGACCCCTTTGTGTCCTTTGAGTCTTTGTGGCAATCCTTTCGGTAAACTTCGATCAGTTATTAAGCGCCGACCATCCCGGCAAGAATCGTTGCCGCTTATCTTCCGGAGATGTGAGATACAGGATCCAATCTTTCAGTTCCTGCGGCGGCCGTCCTTTACGCAAGAATCCGTCGCACTTCGGGTCGCGCATGGCAGTGAGCGTATACTCATCATTGTAGCCGGACACAAAGAGAAATGGAAGCTTTGCATAGCGCGGCATTTCGCGCACTGCGCGATGGAGCTTCACCCCGTCCATCATCGGCATGTACACATCCGAGATGATAATATCCGGATGGATAATCGTGAGCTTACGCAATGCCTCGTCACCATTCTCGGCAGTGAGCACATCGTGCCCGTCGGCCATGAGAAATTCGCGGATGATCAAACGGTACGCGGGTTCGTCATCAACAACCAGGATTGTCATGAATGCCACCCCCCAGGGCAATGATGTTACACTATAGAAAAATTGAACGCGGATGACGCTTATCAAGCAGATTGCGGATTTGTTTTTAGGGTGTCTGTGGAAAATCGCACGTTTACCGAACTCGCATCTCAATCAGCGCTCACCGCTCGATCGGCGTCATCCGCGTTCCATTCTTTTGCGTAATACGAGTTACTACTTTGTTTCAGTGTCTTTGATCTCGGTCTTTATCTCAGTTTTCACATCGCTCTTTGAAGACGCTTTTGCTTCTTTCGTCTCGCATTTCTTCATCTCTTCCTCGGAGCATTCGGCTTTTGCGCTCTTCATCGTCGAGCAGCAGCCTTTCATTTCTGTCTTCGTCGAAGTCTTCGATGAAGCCGGTTTGGTTGACTTCGTGGTCTTCTCTCCGGCAATTGCCAACGAGAATGCGACAACGAGAGCGAGAACGAGTGTGGAGAGGAGGCTCTTTTTCATTTCAATTTTCCTTTTACTTTGAGTTTGTGTTGTCCGAAGGACTCCTTCGGAGGTTTGATTATGGATTTTTGTTACTGAAAATATAATACTTTCCCTCGAAAATTCCGAGTTGTAAATGTCCACGCGTATGCTTCGTCACGCTCAAAGCTGGATGAACTTTTGAGAACACATCATCAATGCGTGATATGCTGCGTCGTTCCGCTTAGTTTCGTTAGCACCCGAGTCTTGTGTTTCCGACTTCTGACTTCTGACTTCTGACTTCTGACTTCTGACTTCTGACCTCAACTCTCACTTCGCCAGCACCATCTTCACAGTAGAAACAAAACGTCGTGCTGAGCCTGTCGAAGCATCGCCAGCCTTCCCCTCCCGAAGGGATGGCTTCGCCAGAAGGGTCCTTGCGGACAATCGAGCCATGTAGAATCCGCTTGGCAGTATCTCGCCGCCTCTGCCCAACGCCGAAAATACAACTTTGTGTTGTCCTGCAGCCATCCGTTCGTTGACAAGCGTCGCTACTTCTTCACCCAACGCGTTGTACACATTCACACTCACCGACGAAGGTTCCGGGACGTCGAATGTTATGGTCGTACTCGGGTTGAACGGATTGGGATAGTTCTGATGAAGTCTGAACTCATCGGGAATGTTTTCATTTTCTTCCACAGCAGTCGCAGGATTCACTCGAAAGTTCAACATCATCCCATCATCTTCGTGTTCGAGATTATGGCAATGGAAAAGGTAGATGCCAGTGTAGTCGGTAAATTTGATAAGCACTCGCACAGTTTCGCTAGGGTTCACAAGCACTGTATCTTTCCATCCTCTATCTGATGGCGGCAGGTTTGTGGTGCCATTCCGCGAGAGCACTTGAAAAAGAACTCCATGAACGTGCATCGGATGAAATTCATCGGTGCCGTTGACGATGCGCCATTCTTCCAAATCGTTCCTCCGCACTTCTTCGTCAATCCTATTCATCTCAAACGTCCGGTTGTTGATTCGGTGCATACCGGTTCCGCCCATGACCATCGTGAGGACAAATGTTCTCGTCCTTACAACGTCGGATGGATTGTAATGTGAAATCGGCGTCATGCTCGCAGGAACAATACCTCCGGAGCTTGCACTTCCCGTTACATCGAAGCGGAGAAGATTCATCTCAACACCTTGCCGGTACGTTCCCATTCCACCGCCGGCAAACGCGAGCGACTTCAGAGTAACGTTTTCTCCAATTACGTTCGGAGAAAAATCAACGAGGATGTCAACTCGCTCGCCCGGCGAAAGAAAAAACGATGTGGCGGAAACAGGAACATCCTTCAAGCCGCCGTCCGTCGCGATAATGTGGAAGGAACGATTGTCTGAAAAAGCAATCTTGTACACTCGCGCATTCGAGCCGTTCAAAAGCCGGAAGCGGTACAACGTCCTCGACACTTCGAGGTAGGCATCAGGCGTTCCGTTCACCAACGGCACGTCGCCCATGAACCCGTTCATCGTATCCAGCATTGTCGGATTGTAGGTGAACTGCCGCTGGTTGGCTACGCGTCTGTCCTGAATGCACAGCGGCACATCATAACTTCCTGAAGGCAAGTTAAAATTTTCAGCAGGGTCGGTAACGATAAAGAAACCGGCAAATCCTCGATACACTTCCTTTGCAGTTACCATATCGCCGTGTGCATGATAGAAATAAGTCCCTGCCCTGTTCAACACAGGGAAAGTATATGTGTAAGAATTTCCCGGCGCCACGGCATCTTTCGGATGACCATCCATCAACTCCGGCAATATCAAGCCATGCCAATGGGTAGTAGTAGGCTCGGTGAGGTTGTTTACAAAAGTTGCGTTGAATGTCTGTCCCTTTTGAATCACAACCGAGGGTCCCGGATAAGAACCGTTGATTGCAAGAACCTGCGTATTCTGTCCGGGCCAAACCTGCACGGTTGACTCGGCAAGCGTCATTGTGCCGCCATTGGTAAACACAGGCGGAAATCTAAGAGGATTTCCTGTCAGCTCAGTCAGCAGAGAATTGAACCGTTCGTTGGCAAAAAGCCTGAGCGGTTGCAAGGCATTCGGCAAGGAAATGACAGTACCTATTTTCAAAAAATGCGAGAGTAAATCTCTCCTGCTGATCGAACGCGTTTTCATGAGCATCCCCTTGAAATGTTGGACTGTTGATTTTGTGGATTCTTAGAGTATGGAGTTCGGATTTGACATTCAACTACCGCTCAAAACTTCCTGCAGATGGCTGCGCGTTGCGCAAGCCATTTCCGTGTCCCGACATTATGGTGTGCATGCATAAAACAAATCCGCGCATATCTGTTTCATCCGCGTTCCTATTTCTTTTCTTTGCATAATACCTCTTACTTCAAATGGGGGCTTCGGCGGGCTCTCCTCGTTCAACTGGGCTACATGCCGCGAAGCCGAACGTCGCTCCTCGTTGGAAAGCCAGTCGCCCACCTCCCCACAAGCCGCCAATCATCGGCAAGACGATTGCACACGTCTTATTGTCTTGGATTGACTTTCGCGGCAAATTGAGTTAGTTTCATCGTAAGACTGAACGGTCTTTTCAATCTCTTTCATGAACAAAAGAAGTTGAGACTATGCTCATCGAACGAACAAACAACAATCAAATCACCATTACGGTTTCTTCTTCTGTTGACAGTTTCGGACTGCAACGAATCATTGACTATCTAAAATATTTAGAAGCTACTTCCAAAAGCAGAGTAAAGCAATCCGACGTTGACAAAGTTGCCGACGAAGTAAATGCTTCGTGGTGGGCTAAGAACCGCAGACGATTTATCAAGTGAAAATCATCGTTGATGCAAACATCGTTTTTAGCGCCATACTCAACTCAAACGGAAAAATTGGAGACCTTCTAATAAATTCCGGAAAACATTTTGAATTCATCGCTCCGGATTATCTACGATTCGAAATTCGAAAGCATCATCAACGACTTTCAAAAATTTCAGGAATGTCTGTTGAGAATGTTGAAGAAGCTGAATTTCAAGTTTGCAAGGAAATTATTTTCATCTCGGAAGAACAAATCAAACCCTCTATTTGGCGATTCGGCTGAAAAACTCGTTCGTGACATTGACCCAAAAGACACTCCCTATGTTGCGTTCTCAAAACAATTCAGATGCAAAATCTGGAATTACGACAAGGTGTTGAGAAAGGGACTGGAGAAAAATGGATTTCGCAGCTTCATCTCAACAGACAAGCTTTACAGATTACGAGGAACATTGTCGTAGTTTGTAGCTCAGAGCTTCCAAGCCTCCAAAAAAATTTTCGGTAGCACTCATTTCATCCAGCCCGCCACCTTTTCAGCGTCCCTTGTTCAATTGTTTCTAAAACATGCTGCCTCGTGCAAGCAGCATTGCAACCATCATCGCTCCCATGACGACGGCGCCAACAACAATGTAGGTCGTCGTGCTGCTCATTCCCATCATGCCGCCGCTGTGTTCATGAGACTGCGGTGCAAGCATTCTCTTCGCTTCAATGACAATCTCCTGCTCAAACTTCCGGTCACCAATCGCGGCGATGTGAAACATGAGGGTATGTTCGCCCGGCTGTGTTGAGCCATAGGGAATTGAGTACACGCCCGGCTCTCGAC
>JANNUB010000436.1:0-3615 GCA_031394795.1 Ignavibacteriota bacterium
TGAGCGCAGTCCTGACCGCTTCTCAGGTCAGGACGGAGTCGAAGGATGCTCTGAACAGTCTTCGACTTCGCCCGCAACAAAGCGCTCGCTGCGCTCAGACTGACGTGCGACGCGTGTGCTTTTCCAAATAGCCGCGACTGCCATGAGGCGTGGAGTAACCTTGTCGACCGGCATGTATCGGGATTGTGTTGTCGGTAAGCTTCATGGAATTCTATTCTTGTATTGGCGAAACGTTTTCTGCGTCTATTCTTCGCTCAATCACTTCATCGGAAACGAAGAACCGTTTTGCCAACTTTGGAGATACGAGCTCCTTAATGACCGGTAGTTCAAGATCGGGTGCGATGATTTTTGCTTTGTCAATGAGCGGTCTCAGCATTTTCAGCTCTTCGATCAACAGATTGCGCGGCACAAGCAATCGTCCGGCAAATTCACGCGCTTGATACTCGGCGCGTCCCCATATCGCGTCGGGAATTGTCCGTTGAACATCTTTCCACTCCTCATAAGAACTCGGTCGAAGCTTCGCAATGACGTCTTTGTGGAGCACAAAATGTCCGATTTCATGCGCAACGGAAAAACGCGTGCGGACGTCGGAGCTGTTCGGGTCGTAAACTATTTCTTTGAGGTTTCCGGAAAGAAACGCTTCGGTGTGAGCTTGGTATCGGAGATCCGGGACAGGAACGATCAGCAGTGCAAGGTTGCGTTCTGCAATCAATTCAACATCAATCGGTATCTTGTTTCCCCAATATAATTCACGAAACTCATCAGCACGCCTGCGTGCCGAAACGGCACTTCGGCGTGCAGGCACGCCGTCGAATCTCTTCGTCTCTCAGGTACGGAATCCTGATATTCGAGTAATCAACTGACATAGATCATCTTCGCTTGAGCAACGCGATCAGGCTGTCCAATTCTTCGTCGCTCGGTTTCTCGCCACGCACCGTTCGAAAAAAGACGGGCAATGCCGCTACAACATCCTCGTCTTTGTAGACATCATCGGGGATGCGTTGCTGCGAGATAGCGGCAAGGTCAAAGAACGTTGCCCAATCAGTAGATCTCTTTTTTAGCCCCAGGAGTTTGGCAATGCTTTCTAAAGAGTCTCGCGTTCCAAGCGCAGGAAGGATATCTCGTTCTACTTTGCTCCAATTGCTAGGGTCAAGCTCCGCCTTTCTGCAAAACTCACGCAGGCTTAGCTCCGATTGAATTCTTTTCTCTCGAACAAATTCGCCAAAAGTCATCTCTCCTCCTTCTTAAAGTGTGGTAATGAATATACCACAGCGGACGTTCAAAGTCAAGACCTTGGTTTTTGAAAGAATTCTATGACTGCAAAGTAAAGAAACACCAAAGGCGAGCAGGTAGTCCCGTTCAACGCGAGCGCAGCGGCATGCATGGACCCAACGCACATCACAGCGCGTTCTTCTCCACAATATCAAGCACTGCACCAATCACGTCCTCCACATCATGGTCATTCATCTTTGAATAAATCGGCAGCGACACCTCCCACGAGCGTTTGGCTTCGAGCCTTTCACCAGTGCCGTCGAAACCGTTGCCTCGTGATTCGTTGGACGGGACTCCCCGCCTGCCTCGTGGTACAGTAAGGCGGGGCAGGCAGTCCCGTTCAACGCGCGTTCTTCTCCACGATATCCAAGACGGCATTGATGACGTCATTGACATCGTCATCCCTCATCCTCGAATAAATCGGCAGCGACACCCCGCGCAAATACTCCCGATACGCCACGGGATAATCTTCAGGCTTATAGCCGTACGTTTCACGATAATACGGATGGATATGGAGCGGAATAAAATGCACGCTCGCCCCAATGTTCCGCGCCTTCAACTCCTCAATGAATCGCCCCCGATCAATCGTCAATCCCTCTGACCTCTGATCTCTGACGTCTGACCTCTGATTTATTCTGAGCATATACAAATGCCACGCGTGACTTCCATCAGAGAATCTTCATTTCATCTTCAAATAAGGACGAGGATATGGAACAACTTATTTTCGAAGGCACGGTATCCAACGGGGAGCTATCGCTGAAGAATCTACCCATCACGGATGGCACCGAAGTGGAAGTTGTCGTCTTGCCAAAGTTCAAATTCGACAAGGCATCTTTTCTGAAGATGCAGGAACTCACCAAGGGTATCAAAGGCAGCCTCGGCGACACTGTGCGAGAAGACCGCGATAGCAGAGGATGAGACTTTTCTTCGACACGAATGCGCTATTCAAGTTGTATCACGTCGAAGCAGTCAGCGAGGCCCTGCCTGCCGGCAGGCAGGGCTGATTTCCTTTGTTGAATCATTAGCAGATGAGCCGAGGATGGTCTTCTCAGCAACTGCCATTGTGGAATTCACATCGGCATTGTACAGACGCATCCGCCAGCATGAGATTGAGACAGGTGCCGCCAACGAAATCCTCGTGCACTTTGAGAAGCAGCGTGACCAAGCGTGTCCTTACTGGCACAGAGCCATTAAAAAAACTGAGGAAGTCTTCCGCGTATCAAATCAACAAGATCACCCGCAGAGCGCCGGAGCACCTCGTAGTTCTGGCCAACATTTGTCGTGTCTTCTCCCGGATAATGTTGAGCGAAGAAATCCTCCGTAAGTTCATTCGCAAGGGAAGCAAAGGAATTGAAGCGGGGCTCGAAGCTTGCGGCTTCACGAACAAGCCTCTCCAAATCGTGAGTCTTTACCAGAGCCCATCCATGTGCGATCAGGAAGCCCTTCAGATATCGTTCAACAGCTTCTTGCAGTGCTTCTATACCAAGCCCGGTCACTCCCTCTTCCCTCCAAAGCACATCGGCTCCGCGCAACCGCTCGGCGGCAAATGCAAACCAGTCTGCAGGATTGGTTTCGTCAGTTTGCTTGCGCAGCATACAGGGTTATGCCTTTGGTGATGATATCCCGGTATATGGGACTTCCTCGTTTTAGTTTCTCTTCAAGTTCTTCCGGCGTTCGTGACAAGAAGGTGAACGAAACTGCTGGCGCCTCCAGATCCCAAATTGCATTCCGTATCTCAATGTTGCTCGCCTTGGTAGACTGTATATCCTTTCGAATGATGAGGAGATCGAAATCGCTGTGCTCAGTTGGTGTACCGTAGGCGTAGCTGCCGAACAATACAATTCGCTCGGGATGAAATTTCTCAACAATGAGACGGAGGTACGGCTCAAGTTTGCCTGCGACCGTATGAACCGGATAACGCGAGTCGCTTAGTGCATGAAACTCTATTCTCTTGTTCATCGCTTCTTCCTGCGTAATCACCTTAATATACATTGTTCATAAGTAAGGGTCAATTATCTCTTTCAATCCGAGCGTTTCGAGCCTTTCACCAGTGCCGTCGAAACCGTTGCCTCGTAAATCGTTGGACGGGACTCCCCGCCTTTCCCCGGTTGTCACGGTTTATGCGCGTTCCCCGAGCACCCTGACAACAATCAGGAATCAGGCGGCCTTGTTTTCGTCCCAAGAATCACGAACCGAGGCGCGAGGAAAATAGTCATCCTGAGCGCAGTCCTGACCGCTTCTCAGGTCAGGACGGAGTCGAAGGATGCTCTGAACAGTCTTCGACTTCGCCCGCAACAAAGCGCTCGCTGCGCTCAGACTGACGTGCGACGCGTGTGCTTTTCC
>JANNUB010000478.1:0-8867 GCA_031394795.1 Ignavibacteriota bacterium
AGGTTTGCCGTCTTCGCGAAAACTGATGTGCTCATACATTGTCTGAGTTGCTGGCATAAACGTGATCCTTTCTTTGCAACAATATCTTACATCGCTTTCTCAGAAGCAATTCCCCGATGCCTGTCAATCCAATACATCCACGGCACGAAGAGCCATTGCGCGAGCGCGACAAAGGCGAGCGACTTCTCATCGGGCGGCGGTGGACCGAACGCATTGCCGAAGTAGATCATCACAAGAAAGATGATTAGTGACCATAACGCGAAGTTGCCCGTTTTGTCCTTTGCCTTTGTCGTGTGCGCGTAAACTAAAACCGCTCCGATAAACATCAACCCTTCAACAATCATTGTTCCCGCAAACGAATTCCACAAACCAAGTCCGACATACGTTTCACTGCCCGGATAGAGCGGCAGGTCGGGACGATGCGTGATGAAATCAAGTAGCCCATGACTGAACACCGCGACCCCGAGCACAACCGCTCCGCGTGTGGAACGCTTCATTGCATAATAGGCCCCGCCAAACAACACCGACCAACCAATGACTGTCAACAGACTGTGCGAGATTGGATAGTCATGCAAGTCGAGCGGCGTGAAGACTGTATCACCTGGAACAATCTTCACCGTCTCAATGCCGAGTAAGAGAAAGAAGGGCCAGATGAGGTCAAGAAATTGCGCGGCGATGAAGAGTGTGCCGAGAGAAATTGTTGGCGCGGCTTTCTTTGCCGCGAGTCCTACAGCGAAATGCCCGATGAACATACGGTTGATCCTTTTTTCTTCCGTGCAAGAGTTTCTGTTTGCCCGACGCTTGTTGATGAATATAGTGCCCTTCGGATGGAGTTTCAAGACGGGTTGATAATTGTTTTTCGTCTCTGCATTCTGTACTTTTGTTCGGCACTCACACTTCTCTTTCCTTCACGATTATCCGTATGGAGACTCCATGGCAATCAAGACATCAACGCTCGACAACGGTATCGGCCTCATTGAAGCAAAAGGCTCGCTCATCGGCGGGGAGGAAACCGATGAACTCCGCCGCGCCGTTGCCGGCTTCGTTGACCGCAACTACGACAAGCTCATCATTGACCTGAGCAGCGTGACGTATTTGAACAGCACGGCAATCGGCGTGCTGGTCGGCGCCCACACCACATACACGCGCAAAGGCTGGCACGTGAAGCTCTGCGGTGTCAACAAAAGTATTGACAGCATCTTCGTAATTACGAAACTCTCGCTTGTCTTTGATGTGCATGATGCGCGTGAAGAAGCTGTAAAGAGCTTTGTGTAACGCTATCATGTCCGATCCCGACTCTCACACATCAGACCTTCAAACTCTTCAAGACGAAAACCAGCGCCTGCGCAAAGCAGTCGAAGAGCTTTCCATCATCAACGATCTTGCACGCGCCATCAGCGTCTCGCTCGATCCGCAAGAGATCATGCAGACCATCATTCGCCGCTCGCTCCGCGCAATTCATGCCGAGCAGGGAGTCATCACGCTTGTCGAGCGGCAATCCGCCGATCCGATGAAGACGTTGGTGCGCGCGATGGCGACATCGAGTGAGCACGAGCAGCTTCATCTGCATCAGGCTCTGCTCGGCTGGATGCATCTCAATAAAAAACCGCTGTCGATGAACGACCCGCGCAACGATGCGCGCTTCCGCGGTATCACGTGGGACGCCTCCATCAACTCCCTGCTCTGCGTTCCGATGATGACGAAGTCGGAATTGAAGGGCGTTCTTACGGTGTACAACAAGAAAGACGACGCCTCGTTCAACGATGATGACCAACGGCTGCTGGCAATTATCGCGGCACAGTCCGCGCAGGTGGTTGAGAACGCGCGGCTGAACGAACGCGAAAAGCAGTTGTTGAAAATGCAGGAGGAGGTGCGACTCGCCGCAAAGATCCAAGCCGACCTGTTGCCCAAAGAAGCACCGAGCATCTCCGGTTATGACATTGCCGGGCAGAGCATTCCTGCACAGGTCGTTGGCGGGGATTACTACGATTTCATTCCAATGGATGAATCGCGTATCGCGATCTGTCTCGGTGATGTCACCGGAAAGGGACTGCCGGCTTCATTGCTTATGGCAAACGTACAAGCGACGCTGCGCAGCCAGTCGTTTATCCATACCGCGGCCAAAAATTGTATTGAACGCTCCAACGCATTCCTGTATCAGAGCACAAGCGCCGAGAAATTTGTTACATTGTTTTACGGCGTCCTCGATTTCAAAAATCATTCGCTGTGTTTCTCGAATGCCGGACACGACCATCCTTTCCTCTTTCAACAGGATCAACAACCCATCAGGCTGAAGACCGGAGGCATTATGCTCGGCATGATGGAGACATTCCCGTTTGAGGAAGAAACGCTCCTGCTCAGCGACAACGCTCTCTTTGTCATGTACTCCGATGGCATTGCGGAGGCGATGAATACGAACCAGGAACAATTTGGCGAGCAGCGAGTTGCTGAAGTAGTTCAGGCACATCGCCATCTGCCGGCAACAGAGATTGTTGACGCTCTGATGCGCGCAGCAAAAACGCACGCCGGAGCCGCCCCTCAGTCGGATGATATGACAATCGTTGTTCTGAAACGTTTATAGGATTGAAGTCAACATCTGACAGCCCGACGATTCGTCGTTGCTTCGTGCATTAACTTCCGGAAAGGATGAGTCCCATGTACATGCGATTGGTCCGCATCAAAGCCAAGCGTGATGCATTGTCGTCGCTTGTTGCATTTTACGAAACGAAAGTCATTTCAACTCTTGAGCGTGTGCACGGATGTCGCTATGCCGGGCTTATGCAGAGTACGCACCACAATGACGAGGGCCTCTCACTTACGTTGTGGGATGTGCAGGCAGATGCCGAAGCGTACCAACGAAGCGGTGTGTTTGCGTCGCTCCTCAACGAATCGAAGCCCTTTCTTCTTGAATCCTCAGAATATCAAATCCGGTTGTCGAAGGACCTGACGCTGGAATACGTCGCCGTTCCGGAAGAACCTGTTGTGAGCGCCATGTTGGTGTCTGCGGGAAGCTCCGCAAATGCTCGGAGAAATCAGACAAGCGGTGCCCGATGGCTGCGAACAGTCGCGCTGAAGATTCGTCCGGGAAAAATGGATGAGTTTAAGCAGTTATATATTGATGAGGTGATCCCCATGTTACGTGAGGTGAAAGGATGCCGATACATTTATTTGACAGAAAATCCCGAAAAACCAAACGAACTAATTTCGATAACGAGCTGGGAGCGTGAACAGGATGCTCTGAGATACGAGCAGAACGGACTGTTTCAGAAAATTCTGCAATCGCAAGAACATCTTCTCTCAGATTTGTATCGGTGGAAACGCGAAGAGGGAAAAGACCGTGTAGACAGCGTAACAACGAGCGAAGATGTGAATGTTGAACATTACGTTGTGCTTGCAGGAAGGGATTTCAACCAAAGAACATGACGATGCAGTGCAGGCTGTCATGAAGTGAGACAATCGAAGGAACATTAAAATGAAAACGTCCACAACTTTATTGCTTCTGCTTTCTATTGCCTTCGTGACGCACGCTCAGGTCTCGCATGGCATTGTGAAAGAAGGTCTGACCATTGAAAGCAAAATTCTTGGCAAGAAAGTGCGTTACACCATCTACCTGCCATTTGACTACGAAAGCTCAAACCGGTTCTATCCGGTCGTCTATCTCCTGCACGGTTACACGGACAACGACATGGGTTGGATTCAGTTTGGTGAGGCAAACCTCATAGCGGACGAAGCCATTGCAAAACGGGAGATCCCGCCAATGATCATTGCCATGCCAGACGGCGGCGCGAGTTGGTACATCAACAACTATGATGGGTCCATTCGGTATGAAGACTTCTTCGTTCAGGAGTTTATCCCGTATATTGAATCGCACTATCGGATTCGCGCGGAAAAACGATATCGAGGGATTGCTGGGTTATCGATGGGGGGCTTTGGTACCCTTGTGCACGCAATGCGTCATCCGGATTTGTTTGCCGCTTGCGCCGCGTTCAGCGCGGGCGTCTATACGACGGGACAGATTGCTGCAATGGACGACCAAGGCTGGAGCCGTTGGCCGACCACCGTTTACGGACCTGGGTCCGGCGAGTCGCGGCTTACCGAGCATCTACTCTCTTACAACCCTATTCGTATTGTGGAAACCGGCAATCCGGAGAAATTGCAAAGTGTGCGAATCTATCTCGATTGCGGTGACGACGACTATCTGACGATAGGCAATGCAATGTTGCATGTCGTTCTGACTGACAAGAAAATTCCGCATGAGTATCGCGTCCGCGATGGTGCACACAAATGGACTTACTGGCGCAGCGGGCTCGTGGATGGGCTGAAGTTTATTGGCGAGAGTTTTCACAAATAGTTCCAGATCTGATCAATGATAGACGTATGATCGGCAAATCGATCTCCCACTACAAGATTTTAGAGAAGCTCGGCGAAGGCGGCATGGGCATCGTGTACAAAGCCCATGACGTGCGCCTTCGTCGCGACGTTGCGATGAAATTCCTGCCCGCAGAGCTTGGGCAGGATGCCGGTTGGCTGGAGCGGTTCTATGTTGAAGCGCGGGCGGCGTCCGCTCTGAATCATCCGAATGTCGGTACGATTCACGACATAGATGAGTCTGGGGGGCAGCACTTCATTACAATGGAATATGTCCGAGGGACGACGCTCAGAGAAAAGATCAGTCCTGCGATATTGTCGGTTGATGAAGCGCTTGGTCTGGCGTTGCAGATCGCCCGCGGTCTGTATGCCGCTCATCAGCAGGGAATCGTCCACCGCGACATCAAGCCGGAGAACATCATGGTGACCGCGGAGGGGCAGGTGAAGATCATGGACTTCGGGCTTGCCAGATTCTCCGATGGAACGAGACTGACCGTTGCCGGCACAACGATGGGTACCGTGGCGTACATGTCGCCCGAACAAGTACGCGATGAGGATGTTGATCAGCGATCTGATATCTGGTCGTTTGGTGTGGTGTTGTACCAAATGTTCACGCAGACGCTTCCGTTCCAGGGCGACCATCCTGCGGCGAAGATGTATGAAATCGTGAACAAGGATGCGCCGCGCCTTACGGAGTTACGAACCGACGTTCCCGAAGGTCTCGAAGCAATTGTTGCAAAAACACTGGCAAAGAATCCAGCCGATCGCTATCAACACCTTGGGGAATTGATTTCCGATCTTGAGATGGTGAAGAGAGGCGGCGTACCAACAGTTATCACCATGCCCACTGCCGTGAGGCGTTCCTACAAAGGAGTCCGTTCGGACAAACCCCGCTGGATAATCACTGCTGCGATTGTCGTGCTTGCGGCAGTCGGCATTTCGTACTTCTCCGTAAGGAGTCCTTTGGACATGCTGTCATCCCGACCTGCATCTGCAAACAACAAAACCATAGCTGTGTTGCCGTTCTCCAACCTGACGGGCAATCCGGACGATGAGTACTTTACCGATGGAATGACCGAAGATATCCTTACCCAACTTGGAAAGATTGCTGATCTTCGAGTTATATCACGCACAACGATGATGCAGTACAAAGAGACAAAGAAGGCACTGCGTGACATCGGAAGGGAACTCAACGCAGGTGTGATCCTTGAAGGAAGCGTCCGTCGTGCTGCCGATCAGGTACGGATCACCGCACAGTTGATTGATGCCGCCAGCGACGCGCACCTCTGGGCGGAAACGTATGATAAAGAGTTTATCAAAATCTTTGCTATCCAGAGTGACGTTGCGCAGAAGATTGCAGCGGCACTGCACTCGAAGCTCTCCCCTTCAGAGAAAGAACGGATCGAGATGAAACCGACGGCGAACATTGAGGCGTATAATGTGTACCTCAGGGCGCGTGAGTACCGCGCGCGAAATAAGAAACAGGATAATGAAACTGCCATTGATCTGCTCAAGAAAGCGATCACGTTGGATTCGACTTTTGCGCTTGCCTGGGCTGGGCTCAGCAGTGCGTACTCGGCGCGGTACGGATTTGGCTCTGCAATCTCCTGGCTCGATTCTGCAGTTGCGGTGAGCAAGAAAGCGATCGCGCTGGATGGAAATTCCGCAGAGGCATATAACGCCTTGGCGAATTGTTACTATTATCGTGGAATATATGACAAAGCGCTCGAAGGGTATCGCAAAGCAGTGGATCTTAACCCGAACTATTTTGGTGCTGTCGCGAACATCGGCAACACCTACATGAATGAAGGGAAATTCGACGAAGCATTACCATGGCTGAAGAAAGCCGTCGCCCTTGCTCCAACGGACCCTATCCCCGCACAGATAGGCTATGTGCATATGAGGTTGGGGAACTTTATCGAGGCAGAACGCTGGTTGATGAAAGCGATAGAGCTTCAGCCGGACTACAGGAATGCAAATGTGTTTTTGGCTAATGTGTATGTCCTCCAGAACAAAGATCGGCAAGCCAACGAGCTGATGAAAAAGCTCGTTGCAACGAATCCCGATGATCCGAGAGTTCTTGATAATGCCGGGACGGTTGCTGAGGGCACGGGAAACTTCTCTCTGGCAAAAGAATATTATGAACGGTCAATGAAAGCCAACCCCTCCTTTGAGACTGATCCGTTCACCATTAGCGGCATCGGGTTAGGGCATATCCTTCTGAAAGAAGGAAAACAGAATGTCCAAGGGTCGAAGACTCGTCGAAGACCCGACCCGTTGGGACTCGTCGAGACTCCATACGGAGAAGCACAGAGGCTGCTGAACCATGCGCGGACACTTCTGCAGAAACAAATCGAGAAAGGAGATGCGTCATTCTATCCCCTCCAAAATCTTGCTTCGATCTCTGCAATCGAAGGCAACAGGAAAGAAGCGAACGCATGGTTGCAAAAAGCGATCGGTGCCGGTATGAGTAACTATTACCTCGCTCAGCGAGACCCGTGGCTCGAAAATCTCCGTAACGACGAGCAGTACAAACAGATCATGGCGCAGTTCAAAGCGAAGCTCGATGCGATGAGGAAGAAGGTGGAGGAGATGGAGAAGGAATGATTGGTCAAACTGTCTCCCACTATACGATTCTCGAGAAGCTTGGCGAGGGCGGCATGGGCGTGGTCTACAAGGCTCAAGACACCAAACTCGACCGCCTTGTTGCGCTCAAATTTCTCCCTGCAGGTGTAGTCTCCTCGCCCGATGACATAGCTCGTTTCGAGCAGGAAGCGAAGGCAATCTCTGCGCTCAATCATCCCAACATTGCTACCATTCATGACATTGACGAAGCCGACGGCAAGAAGTTCCTCGTTTTGGAGTTCATCCCCGGCGGCACGCTGAAAGAAAAACTCAAGAGGCTTAAGTCCGAGAATAAAGAACTTGCGATTACGGAGGTGATCGACTACGGAATACAGATCGCAGAAGGACTGGCTCACGCACACAGGCATCAGATTGTCCATCGCGATATCAAAAGCGACAACATGATGCTGACCAGCGAAGGCAAAGTAAAGATTACTGACTTCGGCCTGGCGAAACTCAGGGGCTCGATAGAGCTTACAAGATCGGGCAGCACAGTCGGGACGGTTGCGTATATGGCGCCTGAAGTGATTCAGGGCGGCGAAGCCGATGCACGATCGGATATTTTCTCGTTCAGCACAGTAATGTATGAAATGCTCACCGGCAAATTGCCCTTCCGCGGAGAGCATGAAGCAGCGATGATGTATTCCATTGCGAACGAAGATCCGTCTCCCGTGAAGTCACTGCGTCCGAATGTGCCGCCGATGCTGGAACAGATCATAACGAGGTCTTTGCAAAAAGAACAGGCATTACGCTATCAGAGCGCGGCTGAAATCGTTACCGACTTGCGCACATTGCAGCAAGAGACCACGGGCGCGGTGAAAACTGTCATAGTGAAACAGCATTCAAAACTCCCCTGGATGATTGCAGCCGCTATTCTCATGCTCGGGGCAATCGGCGTTTATCTCTTCATGCCGGCTTCTCACCCCACCGGAACGAATAGCAAGACAATTGCAGTACTGCCATTTGTAAATATGAGTTCCGATCCTGATCAGGAATATTTTTCTGATGGACTCTCCGAAGAGCTTCTGAATGTGCTGGCAAAGAACCCCGCACTGCGCGTCACCTCCCGCACTTCCTCATTCTCGTTTAAAGGAACCAATACCGATCTCAAAACCATAGCCGCAAAGCTCAACGTAAACCATATACTAGAAGGCAGCGTGCGCAAGTCCGGCAATACGCTGCGCATCACGGCGCAGCTAATCGCTGTGGAGACCGATGCTCACCTGTGGTCTGAGACCTATGACGGAACAATGGACGATATCTTTGCGGTGCAGGATACCATCTCACGTTCAGTGGCTGAAGCGCTTAAGATAGTTCTGCTGAGAAAAGAGACCGTAACACAGCAAAGGGAAACAGACCCGGAAGCGTACAACGCCTACTTGCTTGGAAAGCATTTTTATGAGCTGCAGCAAAATTGGGAGAAGGCTGCCGTCTATTACCAGCATGCGCTGGCGATTGATTCCAGCTATGCACCCGCCTGGGTGGAGTTATCCCGGACTCACAGTGCTCAGGCTAATGATGGCTACGTGCCACTTGGTAAGGGTTACCAAAAAGCACGTTGGGAAGTGGAGAAGGCGCTTGAGCTTGACCCCAACCTTGCCGAAGCCCATGCACAAATGGGATGGATCAAGCGGAGGTATGACTGGGACTGGAGCGGGGCGGACGAGTACTACCAACGGGCACTGGAACTGGATCCAGGGAACGCCGATGTTATCCGTGGAGCTGCTGGTTTAGCGCGTACACTTGGACGGCTCGATGAAGCAATTACACTCTTGCGTCGTTCAGTTGAACTCGACCCAGTCTCTGCTCTCTTGTACTTTAACCTCGGTATATATACCACGTACGCAGGCCTACTTGACGAGTCGCAAGCCGCC
>JANNUB010000481.1:0-5706 GCA_031394795.1 Ignavibacteriota bacterium
GCCCTCTTTCATCACGCGAGTATTTTTATTGTAATGCAGAATCGTGCTGTTCGGTCCCGAGCCGACGATGCAGCCGTAGCCGTTGCGCGGCGAGCCGTTTCTTCTGTACGTAAACTCATGCACCGCTTGCAATTCCGATTCGTTCATGTTCGGTTCAACGGATTTCATCGCTTCGATGTGACCCTTCACAGAAATCTCGACCGCCTTCCGCATTCCCATTCGGAGGTCGCCGTCGTTTTTTATCAAGCGCATTTCGGCAAGAATGGGCGATGGGTCAATGATGGGAAAATTTCCGCTCGCCCGCCGCTCGACGAACATCTCGCGCATCATCTCGTCCATTTTCGGATTGATGCCGAAGTTGTAATACAACGTTCCGCCCCACGCGAGATGGCGATAGACTGCCGTACGAAAATCATCTCCACGAGACCGTAGGTCGAACAGATACGCCGTATCCGCCCGAAACATTTTCATCGCGCCATCGGCGCCTGAACGCGGACCGTCGTATGTCTCCCGTCCCGGATCGCGCTTGCGAACGAACATCACGACCTTCTGTTTCGGCGCCGAAGGATTGATGAGAAGAATGGATTCCGGCTCCTCGTAGCCACTGAGATAATAAAAATTGCTTTCCTGTCGGTACTCGTACTCGACGTCGAGATTGCGCAAGTACTCGGGCTTGCATGGAAAAATCGCGCAGCTGTTCGGCTCCATCTTTTTCATAAACTCTTCGCGACGTTCGGCAAAAACGTCCATGTCGAGCTGAAGCGGCTGCGCCGACGCGATGCCTGTGAAAAGTGCGAGAAGGAAAATTGTTTTCTTCATGCCTGCTCCATGAAATGATTGATGATGATTTTGGTGTCGGCGGTTGGATTTGTTGAAAACGGAGATGTGAACTGTTCGGTAATTTTTGTCGTAAGGCGTTTTGCCGCATCGCGCACTTCGAGCGGCAGCGACTCGTCGCGTTGAACGTTGCGCAGTTGAGTCATCGCATTAGCGCCCCAGCCGTTTCGCACGTTTGTCTGAAGCCAAAACGAAATGGCAGCGCCAGCCGCTCTTCTCGCGCAGACGCGCACCATGCCGTCGTTCCCGATGCTCTGCGCATGGTGCGCGGTGGCAAATTCTTTTTCGATTTGTTGGAGCGCTTGATTGCTTGTCATTCTGAGCCTCGCTTTTCAGAGGCGAAGAATCCAAAGACGGTGTTCCGATGACTAACGGGTGGATTCTTCACTTCGCTTCGCTCCGTTCAGAATGACACTGACAATCGTCGCATCATCCTTGAACTCTTTCTTCCCGGCAAACTCTTTGACAGTTTGAATTGTCTCCGTGGCGAATGCATCTGCTGCGAGTGCTCCATTGCTCGAAACGAGATTCATCAGTCGTTCGATACCGAACTGCTCACTGGACTGATTCGCCGCTTCCGTTACGCCATCAGTGTACATGCAGAGCGAATCGCCGGCAGCAATCCGAACAACAACTTCGCTGAACATGCCTTGCCGCTGCATTCCCAAGCCGAGACTTTGGGTGCGGACTTCTTGAAGCGTGCCGTTGCTTCTGTGAATCACAGGCGGATGTCCGGCAGTTGCGATGCGAGCGTTCTTTTCATTCCAATCCAACAACACATACGCGCACGTGACAAACATTTTTCTCTCGGCAACTTGACGAAGCGTTGCGTTGAGGTTGTGCAACACCGCAACCGGCGCTGGGTCATGCAAAATCTGTGAACGTAACGCGCTCTTTATCATTGCAGAAAGAATTCCTGCACCGATGCCGTGTCCGGCAACGTCGGCGATGACGACGGCAACCTGTTCATCGGAAATCGTGATGAAGTCGAAGTAGTCGCCACCGACGTCTGTTGCGGGTACCGTGAGTCCTGCCGCTTGGCACCACGAAGCCTTGAACACTCCTGATGGAAGCAACGTCCGTTGGATGTTCTGCGCAATCTGTATCTCCGCCTGATACCGTACCCGTTTAGCCCCCTCTTTGTTCAGCACAAGAAGCCACATGATATAGCCGGACGTGAGCAGAACAATGACACCGACGCCAATGAGAGTGCGCTGAGCTCTGACGTCTTTAATTTCCTGTTTCGTCAGAACGACTCTGTCGGAATTCAATGTAGGGTTTTGCAACGGAGGAACATCAACAATCATTTGTGTCAACGGGTCAACAAATATGTTTGCACTCAGACAAAGCATGAAGGAGACGACGAGCCAGAATTTTTTGTGTCCAAACAGAATAAAACTTGCAGACATACAGCCACTGGAAATTGTCAGAATGAGAACAGCCGTGAGCTGAATTGGGAAGAGTGCGGAGCGCATGAGAACCGTGATGGGACCGATGATAGAAAAAGTAAGGAACACCGCAAGCGCCATGCGACGACGAACGGATGGTTCCATTCTTTTGTCGAAGATATTGTACGGTGCGGTTGCTTGTTCCCTTTCTTTGCGGCTGGTGGTAAACGAGAAACCCTCTTCGTGCCGTGTGAGCAGACGGAGACGGCGGGATGTGTACACCCAGCCGAGCGTCATGCCCGCAGCGATAACGGTGAATGTGAGTGCAAGCAGCGTCGCGTCGCGCCAAAGAATCGAGACCTCGCCGGTGCTGCTTACTTCAAATGAAAAAGTAAGCAAAAGGAAGGTTGGCGCGGCAATCTTGAAGAAGCGGTTAAGGATTTTGAGAAGGGAGGGAGTATTCATTTCAAGTATTTGGGTTGGAGTCACAATTTGAATTTCTCATCATGCCAGTAACGTGTCATCTCCAGCCAGAAAAAAAGCCCGCGCCACGTGCCGTACTTCGCGTAATGCTTCTCGATAGTCGAGTCCTGAACTTTGCGCCCCTTCTTGTGGACTTTGTAAAATTGTTGTCGCACCCATGAGTCGAGTCCGAGATAGTCATAACGTCCGACGAGCTTCATGATGTTGCCCGCCGCGTACGGACCGATGCCTTTCACGTCGCGCATCTGTTTGAACAATTCTTCCGTTGACAAATCCGAAGTTCGCCACGATTCCAAATCGAGTTTGTCTGAGGCAACCCGCTCTGCCAGTTCAATCAAATATGGCGAGCGATAGCCTGCCCTGATTTCTTTACGCAAAAAGTTTTCCGAAGAAGCAGCAATAGCTTCAGGCGTTGGGAATGAATACGTGGAACCGTTGAACTTGTTGCCGAACGCCTTCGTAAGATTCGTAATCATGATTTTGGTGAACGCCCACGAGCAGTTCGTCGTGCAAATCATTTTCACGACATCTTCAAAGACAGTCGGCGCACGAAGCATTCTTCCTGAGCCTGAAGTCGCAATCCAACGGTAGTCCGCATGACTTCGAGCGATGCGATGGAACTCCGAGAAATCTTCGTTGAGGCGAAGACAGTCTTTGAGTTGAGTGATGATTTCTTTTTTGTCAGGTGACGTGAGATGAGAGCCCGACGTTTCTGTCGAGATGATGATGTTGTTTTTGTTGGATGTGATTCTAGCGAGAACAAGTTTCTTGTTTGAGAGAGTGAAAAGCCGCGTCAGTTCTTCTTTGTCTCCGTCATAAGAAAATGGCGACAGGTCAGCCCAACCGTGGCTGTATGCCGTGCGCCAGAAGTTGAACGCTGTGGGACTTTCGATTGAAATAACTACTCTATGCATTTGGTCTCTCGTTGTTTTGTTCACGAAGTTCACCCGCCAAAAGGTGAAGCACGGCGGGCAGGCGAAGGAACACGAAGTTGTTTTTTGGAATGGCGATGAATAATGTTCGTTATGAAAAAAGTGGTTTGATGTCAAGAATTCATTGTCTGTCTTTTCAAATTAGAGTACCATTCGTTTCCATTCGACGACATAGACTTCTTCCTTTAGCAACAGTTCCATCTGTTCCTCCGAATAGTTTTTTGGTCATTCCCCAAGAAACCTTCGTGCAACTTCGTGCTCTTCGTGGACGATTTATTCGAGATCATCGGAGAAGCGATGATGTAAGTAGCCGCGTGATGCGGCGGTTCCGCCCGTGAGATGTGTCTGCGTTCGAAAGAGTTGCAAGAACGATGTCTTGTAAGTTGTAAATGTCGTCGAACGATGCAGGCGGCATGCTATTGAAGCCAATCGGGATGGTGCGTCGGAACCCACTCCACGAGAAAATCAAATCCGCGCTTGCGGCTGACCGATCGAATGCGCGAACGGAGACGAGAATATTCTGCAAGCAAGTTCTTCATTCCGTCCGCAAGAGCGCACTGTCCGAAGGACTCCTTACGGAGGAGTGTCGCTCTACAAGGTTTTTACACAGACTCGATTCCTTTCCGAAGGAACCCTTAGGGTCGGAATTCGCTTCGCTCAGAATTTAGAAAGAACGAATTCGTTCGTCGGATACTGCTGCAATAATTTCTGTAGGGCAAGCATCGCCTCACGCGGCTGCATTTTCGCGATGGAACGCCGCAGCGATTGATGCCGGGTGGTTGATTCGCCGAACAGTAACTCTTCCCGCCTCGTTCCCGATTTTCCCAGGTCAATGGCGGGGAAGATGCGCTCGTTGGCAAGTTCGCGGTCGAGCACAAGCTCCATGTTTCCCGTCCCCTTGAATTCTTGAAAAATCAATTCATCCATTCGCGAGCCTGTGTCAATGAGCGCGGTGGCGATAATCGTCAGTGATCCCCCGTCCTCACATTTGCGCGCTGCGCCGAAGATGCGTTTCGGAATTTCGAGCGCCCGCGCATCGACGCCGCCGGAGAGTGTTTTGCCGCTACTCCTCTGATGAATGTTGAACGCCCGCCCGAGACGCGTCAATGAATCGAGAAGGATCACGACGTCTCTTCCCGCTTCAACTTTGCGCTTTGCGTATTCCAACACCAGCTTCGCGAGCCGCACATGCGCTCCGCGTTCGCTGTCGCTGGAGCTCGCAAAAACCTCGCCTTTGATCGTGCGTTTCATGTCTGTAACTTCTTCAGGCCGTTCGTCAATGAGAAGCACAAGTAAATTTACTTCAGGATTGTTGTGGCTGATCGCGTGCGCGAGTTGCTGCATCAGCATCGTCTTACCCGCTTTCGGCGGCGAGACGATGAGCGCGCGCTGTCCTTTGCCGACAGGACAAAATAAATCAATAACGCGCATCGGAATTTTGCCGAGTCTGCCTGCGGGCGATGCGTCCGCGCCCTCTAACTTGATGATCTCGTTCGGTGAAACGACTTCGTGATCGGCGAAGTCCTTCACCTTCAACCAATCATCAACCGAAAGCCCATTGATGCGCTCGATGGTTTTTGCTTCGGGAGACTTGCCTTTCTTTTCTTCGGCTGTACCCTCTGCGAAGACTCCCGTGCGGAGGTCGTTTTTTGCAATCAGTGACGGCGGGATAAATGTGTCCGCCGGTGTTTGCTTCATAGTCAGGGAAACGTTGCGGACGAAGCCGAACTTTTTTGCATCAATCTCTACGATGCCGGAAAAAGGGACTGCCATAAAGGAACTCAGAGGTGATGACTTCGATGATGAGCCAGGATAGAAAGGCCCCGCGTCTGAAAGGTTGTACGTTAAGATATGAGAAAGAAGGGAAGCGGTCAAGGTTGAACTGTGGAGATTCCCCAAATTAAGAAACGAAAAAAGCTTGCCACGAAGACACCAAGACTCGAAGGTTTCACAAAGTTCTTTTGGGTTTTGTCCCTACTCTTAACGAGGTACGAGAAAACTCTTCTATCACTTAGGAGAAGTTTTCTTCGTGAATCCTTAGTGTCTTCGTGCCTTCGTGGCTATTT
>JANNUB010000505.1:0-14315 GCA_031394795.1 Ignavibacteriota bacterium
CAAAACGTACGGCGTTCCGTCAGTCGCGTGGGACAACGACGAGATCGTCGCCGAAAATCTTCCTCTTGGATAACTACACCAACGCTCCTTTTTGAAATCTTTTCTTGTTACCAATACGGGTCCGCTTATTGCTCTTGCAACCGTGAAAAGACTCTCCTTGCTTAACGAGATGTTCCGAGTTGTAACACCGAGCGAGGTGCTTCAGGAATTGGCAGAGGGTGCAGCCGGACTACCGAAAGGCGAAATCGTGCAGGAGCCTGACAAAGTTTGCCGAAATCGTTCCGTCAGCGGATGTGGATCCACTGCTGGCAGTTGAACTTGATGCAGGGGAAGCATCAGTTATTCATACAGCGATAGTTCGCGGAATCCCGCTCGTCTTAATCGATGAGCGAAAAGGAAGACGCGTGGCTCGTCGTGTTTATGGCTTACAGACAATCGGTACGACCCGCGTCTTAGTGGAGGCGAAACGGCGAGGGCTTTTGGATGCTGTCATCCCTGCGTTGAATGAAATGCGGGCTGCCGGTTATTGGATTGCTGATGATATAGTCGCATGGGCAAAATCGGCATCAGGGGAGTGAGAGACAAAGGAAGTCATAGGTGAAAATCCTCACTGTCGTCGGTGCGTCGCGGCGTGCGTGTTGACGAACGTTACGAATCCTCGATCCCAGGTGAATCGTCATTCACTGTACGAAAAAACATTGTTGCGACGCGGATGCACAATTGGAGCGAATGCAACGATTGTTTGTGGAATCACGATAGGGCGTTATGCGTTTGTTGCAGCGGGCAGTGTGGTTGCAAAGGACGTACTGGATTATGCTCTCGTCATGGGAGTTCCAGGTAAGCAGGTTGGGTGGATGAGCAGGCACGGACACAAATTGACTTTTGATGAAAATGGAAATGGCGTGTGCGCGGAAAGCGGGTTTGTGTATATGCTCGTGCATGGCAGCGTTCATTGTTCAAGTCTAGATGAAGAAAGTGGGCTACCTCAGCCGCTCCAGTCAGATACTCGCCCGTATCGGGCATTTGAGAGAGGAACGACACATCCGTGAGCGTCCGTTAATGAGCCTCGTGAGGAAAAATATTGCTGCCAACTATGCAGGCAAGATCTGGAGTGCAGCCATACAGTTGGCATTGGTACCGTTGTATGTTAACCATCTTGGAATGGAAGCTTATGGTCTGATTGGATTTTTTGTAGTGCTGCAGTCAGTTCTCTCGGTGCTCGATATGGGACTCGGCACGACAACAAACCGTGAAATATCCCGCCTCACAATCTCCTCCGGAAATGGGCAGGCAGTACGCAATCTGGCAAAATCGGTTGAGGCTTTGTACCTGATGATGGCAGGAATCATTGCGGCGGGAGTGATTATCTTGCATGAGTACTTCGCTGC
Source organism: Ignavibacteriota bacterium (assembly GCA_031394795.1). Lineage (GTDB taxonomy): Bacteria > Bacteroidota > Ignavibacteria > UBA10030 > UBA6906 > CAADGV01. Next base: position 1,389 of record JANNUB010000505.1, read on the forward strand.
ACGGTGGGTGCAGGCACAAACACTTCCAACTGATGTTGTGCAGTATGCCATGTTGTTCATTGGGCTTACCGTGGCTGCGCAATGGCCGGTCAGTTTTTACTCAGCATGCATGACAGGTATGCAGCGTCAGGTGTTGAACAATGTGCTGCAAACAACCTTTGTTACGATCCGGTCCACTGGATCTGCTGTCGTAGTTCTCTTTGTTCCTGACCCTGTGAAAATCTTCTTTATGTGGAATTTTCTGTGTACAGTTCTCTACGCCGCCGGTCTTCATTTCGCAGCGTGGCGCGTGCTACCGTTATCCTCCGAAAAGCCACGCATGAGGATTGATACGCTACGTTCTATTTGGAGATTTGCAGCAAGTATGAGTATTCTTGCCGTGCTGCTTCTGGCGTACAGCCAAATAGACAAGATCATTGTGAGTAGATTTTTACCGCTCGGACAATTCGGTGCGTACAGCATTGCCGCGCAGATTTCCGGAATCTTCTTTCTCTTTTATTATCCAGTCTATACGTCATTATTTCCAGCTTTGACACAGGCGTACGCCGTTGGCGATATGCAAAAGTTCAAGAGAATGTACTTCAAAGGATCTGAGTTGATAGCACTGAGCGTGATACCCGTTGCAGCGATGATTATTTGTTTTTCTGACTCTCTCTTGTACGTTTGGATTGGTGATAAAGGTCGGCTTTATGAGTCGCCGTTCATCAGCGGTATACTGGTTTTTGGAGCAGCAGCCGGGACAATGCCCTATCTTGCTTATGCGATGCAACAGGCGACAGGACGCACTCGCGTTTCGATCAACGTGCTCTTATGGGGATTGAGTTTCGCAGGGTTGACAATGTTATGTGCAATAAAAATGGGTTTCGGGGCTCGTACAATAGCTGCAGTATGGGCAGTCGTCAATCTCATTCAGAGTACCATAATCGTATTTCGCACGCATTGGCAGATTTTTGGCAGTCATCTTTGGGACTGGGTATTGCAGATCTTGGTTATACCCATTAGCATTTCTGCCCCAATAGCCTATGCTGCAAAAGCGATCGTTAGCAATTATGGTCCTTATGACAAGACGACTATGATCGGCTCAATGCTTGTGATCTTTTTCTTTGTACTGTCTGCAAATGCAATAGCCTTACCTAGTGTGCGAAGTGCACTCCTTCATTTCCTGCTGAATGGTGCACGTATCCTAAAGCGAGCGAGGACTCAGTAATGGTGCGAGCAGGCGATTTTGTCCGAACATTTTCTGCGTATTCCGCTGGAGCTGACTTTTCTTGTTGCCGTTCGCTCATACAGGTTCGCACAATCGATGTACACGGTCGTGGCACCGCGCCATCCTTGTCGACAAAGGGTGGGGCGCCTTTTGTTTCGCTTGTTTCGATAAAAAAGCTATCTAAATATACATGTGCATGGCGATGCAGAGTACATTAAGCAGAAAACCAAGTGAAGATCGTTTTAGAGGAAAGCGTACCGGCAAAATTGTGTTCCTGCTCGTATGTGGTGTTCCACTTGCGTTGATAGCCCTATTCTTGATGACCAGTTTCAATTACGGTAGTCTCGGCTTTGGCATTTTTGTTGTGGTTTATATCTGGCTTGCATTTGTTTTCCTGAAACTGTACAACGACGGGAAGGAATTCGATGTTTTAGGTCCCGCTCCCGTTCTATTCCTTCTCATATTTCTTTATGCGTCTGCATCGGCTTTGTTCGTCGAGTCCAATGGCGCTCGGACAGATTTTGGGTATGAAGTAAGCGCGTATGTACGGTTTATGTTTTATCTCAGTTGCATTCTTGGTCTCATGGGATTGGGATGGGGAATGCTCTGGATTCGTTCGGGTAGGAATCCAATAGTGCGAGATATTGTCACGTCTCGCTTCAGGATTGACCCAAACAAAATGTTGATTAAACTCGTCACACTCACTTTTCTCATTGTCGTAATTATGTATCCCTTCTATTCGTCTCAGTTTGATTTGTCAGCTGTAAGGTCCTACGCTGACAGAGCGCTTCTTAGCCGAATAGAGAGGGCAGCGACTCTTACTGGCGGGATGGAGAGGTATTTTCTTGTTGATGTTCCAATACAGTTAATATTATTTACATGTACTATTCTTTTGTTTCGTAAAGGGAACATCCTCGTCAAGGTTGTTGCCGTTGCTGTCATGGCACTCTATGTCATCATTCAGACTTTGAGTGGATGGAGAGGGCAGGTTGTGGGTGCCGTAGTAATACCTTTGCTTGTATACCACTACGGTGTTCGTAAAATTAGGGTTCCGGTCGCCGTGACGGGTGCCATACTCGTATTCTTTTTCATGAGCATGTTGTCGCTGGCCAGGGTTACGAGCGACCCGAAAGAGATGTATCACCTTATTGAAAACGAGATTATTAATAACGATGCCAAGTATTTCAAATTCGCCGCATCGGGTGAACTCATCGTTGGTAATAACTTAATGCGATTGATAGGAGGACTAGAGGCTGGGGAGACAAAATATAATTATGGCAGATCTGTCATCACCGATTTGTTGGTGTTTCTTCCGCGATATGTTTTCCCTGACCGGCCACTCGCCCTAAGTGAAAAATATGTTTCAACGTTTTATCCCGAAGTCTTTCGGTCCGGAGGGGGACTTGGCTTGTTTATTTTGCAGGAAGGATATTGGGCCCTAGGTCTTTTCGGGGTAGTAATCTCTATGTTTTTGTTTGGGGCATTGGTTGAGGTTGTTTACGAATGCTTCCTGAACAACAATCGTAATCATTTTGTCATTTTATTCTACTCCGGATTCTTTTTTGCATTAGTTGTTACCGCTGTACGAGGCGGCATTGTCGGGAGTCTTAAGGCTGCCTTGATGAATTCACTCCCGTTCTTTCTGGTTATGCTGGTACCCGTTGGAAAACTGATAGGTGGTCGCGTCGTCAGTGTGGTGCCAAAAATCCAAGAGACCCATAGAGGGAAATAGTTGCAGATTCTCGTGGTTACAATTGTGCAACAAAACGATGTGACGAATTGGTATTGCACTCGCTCGGAGCGTGGTAGCCATTATGCAGGCAGCGACATCCGACAGATTGCTCCGCTTCACTTGAAATCGGACTTGCACCAAACCACATAAGGGAAATCATCGTGCACCAATCATCGCTATTTTATTAAATCCTCCATGACAGCTATCATACTTGCCGGTGGGAAAGGTGCCAGGCTATTGCCTTACACCATATCGATCCCGAAACCTCTTCTTCCTCTTGGCGATGTCCCGATACTTGAAATCGTAATAAGGCAATTGGCGTCGGCTGGCTTTAAGAGGATAGTGCTTACACTGGGACACATGGCTCCAGTGTTCAAAGCTTTTTTTGAAGATGGCAAGCGGTGGGGCGTAAACATCGAATACTGTTATGAAGAAGAACCGCTTGGAACTGCCGGGTCGCTTCTGCTTGTGCCCCGTCTTGAAGAATCATTCCTTGTCATGAATGGCGATATCCTAACAACGTTAGACTTTCGTGAATTGCTCGCAGCACACACGCGGAACCAGGCTTCGGGCACGATTGCAGTAAATAAACGTGAACAGTCCATAGATTACGGAGTTGTCACATTCACACAAGGCGGTGATCTCGACAACTATGTTGAAAAACCGCGTATCCCGTACGATGTCAGTATGGGCATCAATGCCCTTTCGCCCGATGCCCTTGAGTTAATTCCACGAGGACGGAAATTTGATATGCCGGACCTTATGCTCTCACTGAAAGCCGCCGGAAAAAAAGTACATTGTTATGGCACGTCATGCTATTGGCAAGACATAGGGAGGTTTGATGATTATCAACGCGCCAGCCTCGACTTTGTAGAAAAGGCGGAAATGTTCCTCAAGACCGCTCTCTGATGACTACGTTGAAAGCTATTGTTACCGGCGCATCGGGCTTTTGTGGACAGCACCTGGTGCGTCGTCTTCGTGCAATGTCACATCTTCAAATTGTTACGGCCGACAGAAAGAAAACAACTGGTCTTGATTGCGATGAATATGTTGTGTGCGACGTGAGCAATCGGGAACAAGTTTTCTCACTCATCCAGAAGATAAAACCGGAGTGGGTTTTCCATTTGGCGGGCGTTTCCTCCGGTACATACGAAGATCTGTTTGGCGTTAATCTCGTTGCAGCAACACATCTTCTCGATGCCATAAGTGAATATGCGCCTTCTGCGTCTACGTTGTTGGTAGGCTCCGCGGCCGAGTATGGAAGGATTGCGACATCCGATTTGCCAATAACTGAAGAACTATTTTGTAGGCCTGAAAGCTCGTACGCTATAAGCAAACATGCGCAATCACTTTTGGCACAAAAGTACTTTGCTCAAAAAAAGATGAACGTTGTTGTCGCTCGTCCGTTCAATGTTATCGGCGCAGGCATCTCGCATAACTTGTTGGTCGGTGCGCTGCTGTCACGTCTTAAGAAGACTTTGGCTGAGGACGAACGACCTCTCATTAAAGTTGGTAGATTAGATACAAAACGAGATTTCCTTGCAGTTGAAGATCTTGTTGATGCGTATGTGAATATGATGAATGTGGATTGCAGCGGAGAAATATTCAATTTGTGCAGTGAGCAGGCATTCTCAATACATGAAATTGTCACTATGATCACATCGTTTTCTGAACGCCCTGTTCAAGTATCTGTCGATGAAAACCTCGTCCGAAACTCGGATGTTCCGGTTGTGTATGGCAGTTATCAAAAGGCAAAGAAGAAATTTGGATTCGAGCCGAAAGTTACTGTGCAAGAGGCTATCCGCTCTGCATGGGAGTATGAGATGAGGAAATAGGAAGCGGGAAACGGATGCGAATCGCAATTGTTATGTCGCTCATGAGTCCGTGGTGCAGGGAGGTTGCACGCCAACTGAAAGGGGCAGGACTGCAAGTTCATCTCGTCAATCTGAAGCATGAAGAACATTCAAGTGGCTATCTTGATTCGTCTTACGGAATCCAACAAGCGAGTATAGTTGCCCTTACAGAGATAGTCGATGGAGTTCATTTTATCCGTGCTCCTTTCGGGGTAAAAGCTTCGTATCCCCTTGCTGCCTATCGATTACGGTCAGAGATGCAAAGGATTGGCGCACAACTCGTTCTGGTCTTATATGCAGGTTGGGATTCTGCTTTAGTCTACTTAACGGGGTTTCGTCCCTACGTAGTCTATACTGTTGGTTCTGATATTCTGTTGACAAATTGGTGTAAACGCCCTGTACTGAGAAAGGTCTTGAAAAATGCTGCCCGTGTATATGCAAATGGCTCGTACCTTCTCTCATGTGCCAAGGAATTAGTGCCAGACGTTGACATCCGGATGTTATTACTTGGTGTTGACACGAGTCGATTCACTCCTGGTGAGGCGACGCCCGAGCCTGTCCGAATCATATGCACTCGCGGTTTCGATAGAGTGTATAACAATGATTGCATTATTCGGGCATTGCAATATATGTCAAACGAATTTTCGAATTTTGAGATGATCTTCACTTCTCCAGGTCCTTTGCTTGAGTCATCAAAAAAACTGGCCGATGAGATTCTATCACCAAACATTCGGGCGCGTATTTATTTTCTTGGTGGCGTATCATCGGAAAAGCTCATTGTATTGCTGAGAGCTTCCCATATTTATATTTCAATGTCGATCTCGGACGGGACTTCGACTTCTTTGCTTGAAGCTCTAGCCTGCGGCCTATTTCCAATCCTCTCGGACATTCCCCAGAACAGAGAGTGGGTTAGTCCTGAATGGAGAAATGGAACCCTTGTTCCCAGCGGCAACCCAGAAGTCTTAGCAACTGTACTAGAATCTCGTATCAGGAACATTCAAGAGGCCAGCACCGTTGTTACCTACAACAGAAAATTAATTATAGACCGAGCAGACAGCAGGAGAAATATGGCTATCCTTGCATCCGATTTTGAGAGCATCATTTTTGAGACAAAAAGGTGATAGCTTCCAGAAACATGGATATGGAAAAATTAATGCAGCTGGCGACAGGGAGAACTATAGAGATGTTTGCGCAAGATTTGCAAACGCATGAAGAAGAACTGAGGGGCCAAATATGCAAAAGTAGAATACTTGTCATTGGAGGCGCTGGTACAATAGGTTCTGCAACGATTCGATCTCTTGTCCGTTACAACCCGAAAACTTTGCATGTTGTTGATCAAAACGAAAACAGCCTCGCAGAGTTGGTGCGCGATCTCAGAAGCTGCCAATCACGATTCGTCGTAGCGGATTTCAAAGCTCTCCCCCTTGATTTTGGGTCCCCATTGATGGGGAAATTCCTGACGAACTCAGAACCCTACGATTACGTCCTCAATTTTGCGGCGCTGAAACACGTTCGTTCTGAAAAAGATGTCTATTCCTCAATGCAGATACTCGACACAAATGTACTTAAGCAGTTCCGATTACTTCGATGGCTTGCTGACCGAAACTGTAAGAACTATTTCAGTGTATCCACGGACAAGGCAGCAAACCCGGTCAACCTGATGGGTGCCAGCAAGAGGATTATGGAGCATGTGATGTTCTCAAATGTGGTCCCATTGAATGGGCTGAGCAGCATAACTTCTGCTCGATTTGCGAACGTCGCCTTTTCTGATGGCAGCATACTCTACAGCCTACTGCGCAGAATTGAAAAGAGGCAGCCCTGTGTCGTCCCTCGAGGTATACGTCGCTTTTTCATAACCCAAAAAGAAGCGGGCATCATATGTCTACTTGGAGCCTTTGCTACACCAAGCAAGCACATCCTGATTCCTCGACTAGACCAAGAAAAAGACTTAAGGGAACTGGTTCCGATTGCCGTAGGCATTATTAAGCATTTGGGTTTGAATGCCCAGGTATTTTCTAATGAGGCGCAAGCAAAGGAAGAATTGACATCCATGTTTGATCGAGGGCAATATCCACTTCTGGTTACTGAGCCTGATACCACTGGCGAAAAGCCATATGAAGAATTTGTTGGGAAGGGAGAAAATGCCGTTGAGATTGGATTTCGAGATTTAGAGGCCGTGGAATATCGCCCCGTACAGATGGCTATACTTCATGAATTTCTTGAGAGGATTGAAGAGGATTTGTGTAGGGATGATCACAATCTCAGCAAAGAAAACCTGTTGGCACTGGTGTCAGGTGTTGTCCCATCCTTTCAACATATTGAGACTGGCAATTACCTTGATTCTCGCATGTGAGCTAACAGGTATCCCCCTGAATTGTTTAATCAAGTCATGACCTTTGTTTTAGAAAAGTTCGGACTGTCCAAAGACGAGTTTGAAGCATTGATGCAATCGGGGACGAAGCAATATCGCGAGTATCCGAGCCACTACTTCTTGTTGAGGAAAATGGAGAAACACAAGAATGTGTTCAGAAAGATGCCTTCACCAAATGGCAACAAATGACAAGTTTGATGTGAGCAGAAAGACTGACAAAAATGATCTCGGCTCCTATAGGGAGTTTCTTGAAACGTTTCTTCAAAAGGGCTACGAATTTGTTTTGTTCCCGGAAACATGTAGCCCTTACAATACAATCATTATGCGGCATGATGTTGACTTTGATTGTCAGTATGCCCTTGCGATTGCCCAAATCGAACGTGAAGCCAATATTAGATCGACGTTTTTTTTCATGGCAAGCAATGATTCTTACAACATGCTGTCGGAAGGCAACAGAGATGCAATAAAGGCGATCAAAGCACTGGGGCACTCAATTAGTCTGCATTTTGATCCCACAGTGTATGATGATTATGAAGTGAGTCTTAAATTGGAAATAGAACTATTCGAGACTTTGTTTGGCAGTCAGATTCACATCGTTAGTATTCATCGCCCGACCCCAGGTTTCCTCGAATTGGATGGTCCGATAAACGGTGTCCGTCACACGTATGAATTCGAATATTTTCGTAAGGTAAGATATTTTTCAGATTCACAAGGGAAATGGCGATTCGGGCACCCTTTTGAGTCGCAAGATTTCGAAGAAAACAAAACGATGCAGGTCTTGACTCATCCAATTTGGTGGGTTGTTAACGAGAATGGAATTATCAATAAGCTTGATCACTATCGTCACGAGAAAGAGAACTTTTTGAAACAGCATATTGCTAATAACTGCATCCCTTTTCAGAAAGACCGCGAACCGATTGAATAGAATTGCCATCTTTGGTTGTAAGAATACAACGCGATTCCTTATTGAATCACTTAACAGCAAAATGCCAATTGAAAAAATCATAACTATTTCAACGGAGCAGGCTGTCAGGAACCAGGTGGCTGACTACTGTGACCTTCGGGAGTTGGCGAACAGATTGTCAATACCGATATATTGGGCAGAGACATATAGCTTGAAATCTCCTGCCGATGTGGCCAACATCAGCTCGATGGGAATAGACATTGCTTTTGTTGTAGGTTGGCAAAGATTGATACCGGGGAAAGTGCTTTCTCAAATAAGGATCGGGGCGTTTGGTATGCACGGGAGTTCTATGAATCTCCCGCGGGGAAGAGGACGCTCACCAATGAACTGGTCAATTATTGAAGATCGAAGAGTCTTTCACACTAATCTGTTCAAATATGATTCGGGTGTGGATTCAGGTGATATTCTTGATACACTGAAATTCAACATTACTGAAAAAGATACGGCTGAAACAATGCACTACAAGAATGTGCTTGCGATGAAGCATTTGATAAGCAAAAACATTGATAAACTAATTGCTTGCGACTTTGTATTGACCAAACAACAAAACCTACCGCCCACTTATTATCCCAAAAGAACACCTGACGATAGTTTGATTGATTGGGAACGAGATGTCTTCTATATCGAGCGTTTTACTAGAGCAGTGACAAAGCCTTTCAATGGTAGCTTCTCATTTATCGAGGATAAGAGAATATTGATTAATAGAGCACAGGTATTTGACTTGAATGATTTTGGCTATACGAACATTCCCGCGGGCACAATTGTCGAAGTCTTTGACCCATATAATGTTTTGGTGAAATGCATCGGTGGATTATTACTCATTACAGACTTTTTGTTTGAGGGGGAAGTGAGAGCCGGACAAGTCTTTGGCTATGGTGGCAGAACAGTTCGGCACTTTCCAACAAACAAGTTTGGACACTACGATATCAACGAATCTGACCTGAAATGAGAATCTGGTTGATACAGGTTGGTGAGCCGTTGCCGATAGATGGCGATCATCCGCGACTCCTCCGTATTGGGATTTTCGCGAATCTTCTCGCCTCGCAAGGGCATGAAGTTCTTTGGTGGTGCTCAACATTCAAGCACACTGATAAGACGTTCCGTTTTCAGCGTGACACACGTATTCGTGTAAATGAAAATCTTGAATTGTTCCTGATGCATTCCTCAGGTTACAAACGAAACATTTCGCTGAAGCGTCTCGCCGATCATCGAGAACTAGGAGCGCGATTCCGAAAACTGGCAGAAAAAGAGACAAGACCCGATATGATTCATTGCGGCTTTCCAACCATTGAGCTTAGCGTTGAGGCGGGTCTTTATGGAAAGCAACACAATGTCCCCGTTATCCTTGACGTACGCGACATGTGGCCTGATGTCTTTTTGCAAACACTTCCGAAAATAATGCAAAGGGTGGGAAGAGGCTTGCTGTCCAAGTTGTATCAAAAATCGAGGCGGGCATTCAAACTTGCAACCGCAATCTCAGGCCACGCACCGGGTTTTCGTGACTACGGACTGAAGCTGGCAAAACGCCCGGCAACTTCCAATGACCAGCACTTTCCGTTTGCGTACGAACCAAAAATACTAACCAGCGAGCAGCATCGAGAGGCAAGAGAATTCTGGAAGCAGAGCGGTATTGAAGAAGATGCGGAGAAGCTGACAATTTCTTTTTTCGGAACGATGCGCGTTCACCCGAATTTCGATCTCGAAACACCAATCAATGCTGCGAAGATTCTTCAATCTCGCAACGAGAATGTCCGATTCGTATTCTGCGGTATTGGTCCGGCACGTAAGAGGTTAGAAAGGTTGGCTCAGGGTCTTGGAAACGTAACGTTTTCCGGCTGGGTTGATGCAGCAGGAATCAATGCGCTCATGGATATGTCTCACATGGGATTATTGCCGTACAGACCAAGCGACGATTTTGTCTTGAGTATTCCCAACAAGGCACCGGAATACCTTTCCGGCGCTCTTCCTATTCTCACCTGTCTTACGAAAGGGTATTTACACGATCTTCTGTCCGAAAAGAAGTGTGGTGTGTTTTACGAAAGTGGTAAGTCCGAGCAGCTCGCGGATTCTCTGATGAAACTGTCGAAAAGTTTAACGGAATTGAAGGCGATGTCCAAAGAAGCGAAAAAATTATTTGAAGAACGCTTTCGTGCAGATATCGTCTATAACGAGATGGCAGTCTATTTGGAGAACATCGCCAAGCAGGGCCGTTCAGTTGCTGAAGAGAAAACCCCCGCAAAACCCGCCTTACGCAGAGAACGCTTCGGCGGGCAGGCCAGAAGCGGCGTTGATACTAAAATAAGGTAGAAGATTTTTGACGTTAATTGATTTTCGGACGGTAACAGAATTAGCCGGCGACGAAGTAACGAGCGAGCAGGTAGAGCGCATGCGCATCGCTTCACGTGGGCATCGAAATTCTGCAACACCAAGGATGTTCTTGAGATTGCGTGTGGAACGGGACAAGGTCTTGAAGTCAACGGCAAACGGGCACGAAGCCTGAAGGCAGAGATTTCTCGGACACGTTGCTTGCGTGATGCAAGCAGGAATACAACGGCACGTTCGAGCTTCGTCTGCAATTCCTTCGTTACTGCGGAAAGAGTTTACAATCGCATGACACAATCCCTCGCTGAGATCGTCGAAATGGGAAAACGTGGACAACTGAAATCGCTTAATCCTGATCCACGATTCATGTTTTCCGGGTTCGGGAAATGCTGTGAATCATTCTTAAAAATGAATGCCCACAACACTAGCATAAACCAAATGGAAGGATAAAGTAAATGGAAGTCTTAGACCTTATCAAACATTTGCAAGCTCGACCCTTAAAAATGTCACGCGACCAATTGGGGAAGCTCGAGAAACGCAAGAGAGAGGAGCTTGAGTTCCACAATTTGGACCGAGAAAAACAGGACCCCAACCTAATTGCAAAACGAGAAGAAACCGGCATTCACGAAAACAAGAAGTTCTATTCAATCGCTAAGGACACTTATGATTATGTGAATCGTTGGTTAAACGAAAACGTAAAAGATAAGGTGTTTCTTGATTATGCATGTGGAGATGGCAAAGAAGTGATTCGCGCCGCAAATTACGGTGCTCGTTTGGCGATTGGGATTGATATTAGTGATGTCTCAATCGACAATGCAACAAATTTAGCAATTCGTGAAGGTGTTTCAGATCGGTGCTTATTTGTCCAAGCGGATTGTGAGTGTACCGAACTACCCGATGAATCGATTGACATTATTCTCTGTAGTGGCATGCTTCATCATCTCGATTTGCGTTCTGCATTCCCCGAACTGCACAGAATACTAAAGCCCAATGGAAAGATTATGGCAAATGAAGCTTTGGTCCATAACCCAATTATTCAATGGTACAGAGATCGAACTCCGGAAATGAGAACGGAGTGGGAAAAGGCTCATATCTTGGGGATGAAAGATATAAAGTTTGCAAAAAAATTCTTTCATCTCGGCGAGATCCGCTATTGGTACCTTTTTAGCATTGGCGCAGTGGTCTTCCGGAATAGTGTGCTTTTCAATCCTATCCTTAGGCTGCTGTCTGCCATTGATGCTGTTGTACTGAAGGTTCCATTTATTCAAAGAATGGCATGGCAGTTCACATTTGAACTAAAAAAACCGAGTAATTCTCTCAAAAATGGCTGAGCAGCTCCACAAAACCGGAAGGCACCTTGATACTAAAATGAGGTGCAAGGTTCTTGAGTACGATTGATTTTCAGACAGTAACAGAATTAGCCGGCGACGAAGTAACGAGCGAGCAGGTAGAGCGCATTGCGCATCGCTACACATGGGCGTCGAAGTTGTCTAAGGGCAGAGATGTGCTTGAAGTCGCATGCGGCACGGGCCAAGGTCTTGAACTCATCGGCAAGCGGGCACGAAACCTGAAAGCAGGCGATTACTCAGAGACGTTACTTGCTCGATGCAAGCAGGAATACAGCGGCACGTTCGAGCTTCGTCAGTTTGATGCACAGGCTATTCCGTATCCCGATCACTCATTTGATGTGATTATTCTTTTTGAGGCGCTCTACTATATTCCCTCCGCAGAAAAATTCGTTGCGGAATGCAAACGCTTGCTTCGTCCTACAGGTCTCGTGCTTATTGCCACGGCGAACAAGGATTTGTTCGATTTCAATCCCAGTCCCTTCAGCGTCCGATATTACGGCGTGCTGGACCTTTGTGAACTGTTCGGCGAATCCTTTGAGATCGACTGTTTCGGCTTTCATCCGATCAACGAGGTGAACACCTGGCAAAAAGTTCTACGCCCCGCGAAAGCCGTTGCAGCCAAGGTGGGTTTGATGCCCAAGACAATGAAGGGCAAAAAACTGCTGAAGCGATTTGTTTTCGGTTCGCTCGTTCCGATGCCTGCTCGTGTGGACGAAAGCATGATTGAGTATTCTGAACCTGTCAAATTAGTACTTGGAAGGCCCGATGTGATACACAAAGTCATCTACTGCAAAGCACGGCTTCGCGAAAATCTATGAAGCGTTTCTTCGACGTTGTTTTTTCAATCTTGGGGCTTTTCATATTGAGTCCAATCCTTTTCGCAATTGCAGTCGCGATCAAATATGATTCGAAAGGGTCGGTGCTCTATCGAGGTCTTCGCGTTGGACTGAACAAGACTCAGTTTTACATTCTGAAGTTCCGAAGCATGGTTGAGAATGCAGAGAGCATTGGGGGATCGTCGTCACCTGATGATGACCCCCGCGTGACGAGAATGGGAAGATTTCTACGCAGGTACAAACTCGATGAACTCCCCCAGTTGATTAATGTGCTGAAGGGAGAAATGAGCATT
>JANNUB010000514.1:0-7201 GCA_031394795.1 Ignavibacteriota bacterium
TCCAAATCGGCGGTTACCTGCACCCGCGCATTCCCGGCGCCGACGACGCCTACGAGCATCGTCACTGCTTTTTGCGCAAGATAGCCTTCCACCCGCTGCTGAAGCTCGTACTGCGTTCCACTTTTCGCGCTCAACGAATTCGGCGTCTCTTTTTCGGAGAGCATTTTCCCGCGGGCGTCAACGATGGTGACGTTGGTTGGATCGAGACCTTCGACGCTGCTTGCAACAAGGTGCACAATCCCTTGAACGCTCTCCTTGCGAACCATGCGGTTCGATTTTAGCTTGAGGACAATCGAAGCGGTTGTCGTCTTCTCGTCTTCCTTGAACAGCGATTTCTCCGGAACGACGATATGCACACGCGCACCTTCAACCTCCTCCAGCTGCAGAATCGTTCTTGCAATCTCTCCCTCCAATGCGCGGCGGTAGTTTACCTTTTGCACAAAATCCGACACGCCAAGATTCGTTCGGTCGAAAATTTCATACCCGATGATGCTCGATTGCGGCAACCCTTCGCCGGCGAGCGTGAGACGAACGTCGTAGATATTTTCCTTCGGAATCGTAATCGTCTTACCCCCGTCTTCAAGCTGGTACGGGATCTTTTTTTCCTGAAGCTTCTCAACAATCTTGGACGCGTCCTGCGGAGCAAGATTGCTGAAGAGAAGACCGTAGGTCGGACGGTGAGCGACCGTCACGAGCATAACGATGCCTCCGATCGCTCCGAGCGCAACCGCTCCGAGAGCAGCGCGCTGCACGAGTGACATCCGTCGGAGAAAATCAATGAATTGCGTACGAACCTGCCGTGGGAATTCCGCCATCAGACTTGCATCCTCATGATTTCACGATACGCGTCAATGGTCTTATTGCGGATTTCCATCAACAGGTCGAAGCTTGTTTTCGCCTTCTCCGCCGCAATCATGACATTGTGCAAATCTGTTTCCTCACCCGACACCATGCGTTGCACGGCATCGCTCGCTTCGCTTTGCAGCATATTCACGTCCTTCACTGCCTGGCTCAGCGTTTCACCGAACGACACGTTGGTGTCGTTCAGCATCTTGTTGACGAGCTTGCGGTTGTTCGAGCCGCTCAACTCCGGGAGTAATTGAAGTTCCTGCATTGCTATCCTTTCCTATCAATAAGAGATCCGAGTTTAGCTAGCGTTGCAGCGCCGTCGCGTTGAAACGGATTGTACGTACGAATCTCGTCCGCGGCGGACGGAAACATCTGCTCAAAATATTGCTTCTCAGAAGTTGTCAGCGCTGCGGGATGCTCTTTCACTTTGCTCGCCGACTGTTTCTCGATTTCTTCCTGAAAAGCGCTGCCGGAACTCCTTTGCACCTGCTTGAGCAATTGCACTTGTCCGGCGCCGCTTCGTATGTCATTAACATTCATCGCTAGATCTCCAGACTGTCTTTAGCCATTTGTTTTTGCGCATTGATGACCGTGATATTCGCTTCGTATGCGCGCGAAGCGGACATCATATCCACCATTTCGGTTACAATATTCACGTTCGGCATTTCGACGTAGCCGTTCTCGTCCGCGTCGGGATGCGTCGGATCATGGATCAATTTGAAATCCGACATATCCTCCGCCTCCTGTGCTTCGACAGAACCGGGCGTCTCCTCGATGTCTCTGAATTGGAACCCGGGCTGCTCCAAGTGTGTACCATCGGTTGTCATCAGCGGTATGCTTGAGAATTTCCCTTGAAATGTCTCTGCGAACGATCGACCGGCAACTCCCTCCACTGCAATCATTTTCCGGCGATACGGCGTGCCGTCTTCCGTACGCGTTGTATCGGCGTTCGCGATGTTGTTGGCAATTGCATTCATGCGCCTACGCTGGGCTGTAAGCCCAAGCGCGCTGATGTTCAACCCTGCAAACAGTTTCTCAATCTTCATGAGAGCGTACCTCTGATTGCTTTCTGAATTCCTCTGAAGGTATCCCCTAAAAAGCGGGACCCGAACTTGAACTGGATCTGGTTCTGCACCAGGTTTGTCATCTCGTAATCAATATCCACATCGTTGAAACCGCTTGCCGTCTCATTGTATCCGACCGGCTTGTCGTCGCGTGTTTCATGCGCTTTTGCCTCGACGTTTCCCGCGTTGTATGCGCTATGCCGACCAAGCGGCAAATGGCTCACATGCGTACGCACGCCCTGCACGACGCTTCCGTCCGTTGCCGCGGCAAGATGTTCCTCGAAAGAAACGCTCTGGCTTCTGTATCCGACGGTCGTGACGTTGGCCATGTTCGCCGCCGAAACCTTCTGCCGCAACGCGTACGCGTCCAGCGCCTTGTTCAGCAGCGGGATATTCGTTCTCTCAAACAGTTTCACGTCAACTCTCCCGGTTTTGTCGAAACTACTTTGTGCAAGTCAGGTGCCAAGAGGAATGTCCCTTGATTCTCCGATTTCAAGAAACAGCGCGCCGCATGTGGTCGTTATTGTACACGTGGCTGCCAATCTCTACGAAGCCTTTCTTGTCCGTCGCAACTCCTCCAACTGCGGCACCATGTGCTTGTCGTAGCACGTCGGACAGATGCCGTGCGAGAAGTTCGCATCCGTGCGTCGCGCAATGTACGACTCGATATGCTGCCATGCATCCTTGTCGTCTTTGATTTTCTTGCAGTACGCGCAGATCGGCAGCAAACCTTCCAATTTCTTCACCTCCGCCTGGAGGTTGAGAATGCGTTCCGCAACGCGCAAGCGCGCGGCAAGCGTCTCTTTGTCGAACGGTTTGTTGATGAAATCATCTGCGCCCGCTTCCATCCCTTCGAGATAACGCCCCTTCCCTTCGAGCGACGTGAGCATGATAATGTACGTGTACTTCGGCCGGTTCTCCGCGCGCACCATCTTCGTGAATTCGATCCCATCGAAACCGGGCATCATCCAATCGGAAATAACAAGACTGAAGTTGTTCAGGCGGTACTGTGCCCACGCTTCGTGACCGTTTTTTGTTTCTACAACTTCGTGCCCAATCGCTTTCAATGTTCGTGTCAGAACCGTGCGCGCGCCCTCGTCATCGTCTGCAGTCAAAATCTTCATGTCGTCTTCCCTTCTGTGGAAAGAAATTCTTGAAATGTGGAATGCACTTTGGCAAATTCTGCTTCAATGGCGTCCGCGATCCCGCCAGCATTTGCAATGTTGTCGGCCTTCGCGGCAGCTTCCAATGTCTGGCAATAGTCGGCGAATTTTGCCGCGCCGATGTTGCGGCTGCTTCCTTTGAGAGCATGGGAAATCATTTGCACAGCGTTAGCGTCCTGTGCCGCAAGCGCTGCGCGTAGCGTGAGAATGCGTTCCGGACCATCACGCAAAAACATTTCTACAAGCTCCAGCAACAGGCAATCATCTCCATCACCTAATTCACGCAGCTCGGACACGCGTTTTTCGTCAAGAAGAAGCACCCTGTGCAGGTCGCACCATCTTTCTTTTGGCTCACGCGCGCGCGCGTCAAGAGTTTCTTCCTCTCTACGAGACCGTAGGTCGCCTGTTTGACGTTGCTTCACCCACTTCATCATCGTGACAAAAAGTGTTTCCATGTCAATGGGCTTCGGTAGGTAGTCGTCCATTCCAACGTCGAAGCAGCGATCCCTCTCGCTCTGGAGAATGCTGGCTGTCATCGCGATAATAATGGGTTGAGAGTTCTTGTCGAACGACGACCGTATCTCCTTCGTCGCTTCAAAACCATCCAGCTCGGGCATCATACAATCCATCAGCACGATGTCGTACTTCTTTTTTTTCAGCGCCTCTATTGCTTCGAGTCCGTTTACCGTCACGTTTGGATCACAGCCTAACTTCTGCAGCATCCGCATAGCGACCTTTTGGTTCACAAGATTATCCTCCACAACCATCACGTTCAGATTGTCGGGAAGCTTGCGTCTTCCGCCTTTGTATGCGGGAGACGGATCCCCGTGCTCTTCCGAGCACTTTTCAAGGACAGCGGTGAACCAGAATGTGCTTCCTGCGCCGACTTTGCTTTCGACGCCGATTGATCCTCCCATCATTTCGGTGAGCTGCCTGCAAATGGCAAGCCCGAGCCCCGTCCCTCCGTACTTTCGTGTCGTCGAGCCGTCTGCTTGGGTGAACGGTCGGAACAACTGCTCTTGCGCCTCTTCCGAAATTCCGATTCCCGTATCGGACACGGAGATTTTCAGGGTAACATGTGTTTCAGACGTGCTGAACATTGAAACACGCACAATGATGTCGCCGCGTTCAGTGAACTTCACTGCATTGCCGATGAGGTTCATCAGCATTTGCCGCAGTCGCCCCGGATCTCCGCGCAGAACGAGGGGAACGTCCTGCTGGACGATCTTGACGATCTCAATCCCTTTTTGCTTCGCCTTCCTGTGCAGAAGTTCAATGGTATCCCCGATCGCCTTGCGGGCATCGAAGTCAATGTTCTCGAGGCGCATTTTGTTCGCTTCGATTTTTGAGAAGTCGAGGATGTCGTTGATTATTGTCAGGAGTGCCACTCCGCTCGAATGGATCGTTTCAACGAAATCCCGCTGCTCCGCATTCATCTCCGAATCGAGCAGCAGCTCGGCAAGACCGAGCACGCCATTCATCGGCGTTCGGATCTCATGGCTCATGTTCGCGAGGAACCGGCTTTTTGCCGCGTTTGCCGCACGTGCATCTTCAGCCGCAGTCTGATAGTCGCGCGTCCGCGCAGCCACTTGTTCTTCGAGATTCCGGTTCTGTTCGTTGACCTTCCGATAGAGCGAGGAGTTTTCTAACGCGCTTGCTGTGGTGAAAAGAAGTATCGAAAGCAGGCTCAGCGTTCCGTCGCTTAACTGTTCGCTTGTTTCATCGATCACTCCAACACACATGCCGAGCACATGCTCACGGGTAGCAATCGGATGCAGGATGACCTGCTGCCCGGCATTCTTGGTCGAAACGATGATCGCTTTATTCTGTTTCAGAGCGTAAGCAAACGTTCCTTCCGAAGTGTGGAACTCGATTTCTTCCTCAAAGAAGCTGCGCAGCGCCTCCGGCTCGCAGTCGGCAAGTCTGAACTCTCCATCATCTTCGTTGGCGGTAAAAATCGCTAACGCACGGAACCGTATGAGCTTCAGAAGATGCTGACGTGCAGCGCGAAGAATGCTCTCCGTGTCCCTGTCTGCATGAGAGCTGCTGTAAAGCTCACCCATCGAAGCGACAAGGCTGAGCGCGTCAAGATTCCAGCGGTTGACTTCCTCGAGATACTCGATGCGTGCATCGAGGGAGTTGATACGCTCCGCGGCTTCGAGCGAAAGCGGCACACCGGTTTGGAGCAGAGGCAGGTATTCATCCATAGCGTAACGCTCAGAGAATGACCTTCACCGCATCCGCGTACTGACGATCAATCTGCTCATAGGCCGGAGCAAGAATGCTGATCGGCAGCCCGAGGCTTTCCCACGCCTCGCTGTTGATATGCGGAACATATCGTTCGCCACTCCCTCCCAATTGCATCGCGTGCGCAATAATATCGGCGACATGAACAATTGCCGCTTCCACCGGGAAGCGTGTCGCGAGCTGCGGCTTGTGGTGGAATGCGACCACTTCTTCAAGATAGTGCGGCAATTTCCACTGCTGGAGCATTGCCCGTCCGACTGCAGCGTGATCGAATCCGATCTGCTCTTGTTCGGCAACATGGAGCATCTCGTTGTTCGCCTCTGCCCGCGCTATCGCCTCACGCGACAGATCGGGAATTTTCATGAACATCAACAGCCGTCCCAGATCGTGAAGGATGCCGGCAACGAAGAAACGTTCCACATTCATTTCACGCCGGAACGCAGCAACCGTGCGCGCCGCAATGCCGACGCCGACGCTGTGCTTCCAGAATTTCTCCATGCTCACGAGATCGGAGGGAATCCCTTTGAACATCTTGATAATCGAGGTCGCCAGTGCGAGATCACGCAGCTGCTGCGTGCCGACGATGCTGATCGCTTTGGGAATCGATTCAATGCGTTGCGGAAAATTGAAGAACGCGCTGTTCACCACCATCAGCACGCGGGCTGTCAGTCCGGAATCTTCGCTGATGATCTGCGCAATCGTATTCATGGATGAACGCGGGTTATTGACCGCCTCGTTGATGCGAGTGAACACCGTCGGCAGCGATGACACCTCCACATAACCTCTGAGCAGGTCGCTCGGACTTGTGATCATTCCACACCTCCCGTCATTTGATTGACATTGCGGAGGACGGAAAGGCGGAATAGTTCAGCGACAAACGGGTGCTCTCGATCCGTGTGGCGGAACAGTTCCTTGTGGTGCTCTTCCGCGCGCCCGAGCGCTTCCTTGTCTAAATTCTCAACCGCACGAGCGTTGACCTCTTCCCGACTCACTCCCTCGATATCGGCGTCGGTAATTCCCCACTGCTTCAGAATTCTGAGATGCTTGTCGCTGATCTGCATGCCGGTCTTGAGCAAAACGCGGCCGTTCCGATCCAGCACGTCCGTCGCGATCACCATCCCCAGCTGGATCTCATCAAGATTTAGTCTTCCCATGGTCCTTCAAGTTTGTTTGTGAACAGATTCGCGTTTGAAGAGTCGCGCAGCGAGTGCAAGCGATGTTCCGCAGCCGCCGCTCGAATGGGTGAAGACAAGAACGCCATCCGGGGGCATCCCGTCTATTACTTTCAAGTAATTCCACTGGTAGCCGTCAAGACGGATTTCCGTGTCCGCAAGGAACTTTTCGCGTGTCTCCCATTCTTTGCCGCACAACGTGCAGCGTTTGAATGTCTTTGTCTTTTCGATTGTTGTTCTCATCGCTTGGTTCTTGTGTTCATGCAAGGTATGTGCCATGTGCGCTCGGAGCAGTTGTGGGAATCGCTGTGATTCTTCAATGATTGTGTACGGAGCGTACGTTGGGATGAGAAAATGATGCGGACTATTGTGCAGGTGGATATTCAAGAGAGATCCGTGTGGATACACCGCACGTGCAAATGACTTCAATCTCCTTGATGATATCTCCATCGCGGTGCGTGATGATCGTGGGTTGGTTCTCGGATTCTGCGATCTCGATCTTCTTTGTGCCGACGCATGACACGTGCGACCCCTTGATCAAGTTGCCGCTGACTGACTTCGCATTCGTTTCCGAATAGGCCGCGAGTTCGATAAAGTCTGTGCTCATGCCGCAACCGCAAGTTTCCGTTTTGCGATCTGGGTGAGCGCATCGGCGATTCCATCGAGCGGTACGATCGCGTCCGCAAGTCCGTCGTCCACCGCCGCC
>JANNUB010000515.1:0-9431 GCA_031394795.1 Ignavibacteriota bacterium
TTCAAATCGCCCAACACATTTGCCAGGACGCCTGGCTTGTCGTAGTGACGAACCACTAACTGCCATGTCGCGGCGGTCTTCTTTGCGCGGTTCACCCAGTTGCGTACTGTTCCTTGCTGCACGTATTCGCGAATGATGGCAACAGTTTCTTCCGCGACTGCGTTTTGTGCTTGCTCCGTTGACGCGCCGACGTGATGCGTTCCGTACACATTGGGCATTGAAGCGAATGCACTCTTGAACTCAGCCTTTTTTTCCTCAGGCTCACCGACAAACACATCCGTTCCGACGCGAATTTTTCCCGCGGCAACTGCTTCCGCAAGAGCGGCTTCGTCAACAACTTCGGCTCGCGAGGTGTTGAGGAAAATCGTTCCGGGTTTCATCATCTCGATGATGCTTCTGCTGATAATTCCCTTCGTCTCTGGTTTCAGCGCGAGGTGAACGGAAATGATGTCGCACAGCGGCACGAGATCGTGAATTGTCCCCGCGTGGTCAATCTCAAGTTCCGCTGCCATCTCGCGAGTCAGCGAGCGCGACCATGCGATGACGCGCAAGCCGAATGCTTTTGCGCGCACGATGACTTCCTCCCCGATCTGACCAACCCCAATGATCCCAATCGTTTTTCCAAACACCCCGTCGGCTTTCGAATACTCGCCTTTGTTCCACTTCCCGTTTCGCAGATCAGTGACATTGTCGGCAATGCGTCTGTCTAACGCGAGAAGCAAGCCCATGGTCAGTTCCGCAACTGCAATCGAATTTTTGCCCGGACAATTCGTAACGTAAATGCCCCGTGCATTCGCGGCTTTAATGTCAATCGTATTAACGCCGGCGCCGGCGCGAATGATCAAGCTCAAATTCTTCGCCGCGTCAATGCAATCCTTGTTCACCTCCGTCGAGCGGACGACGAGAATGTTCGAGCCGCCGATGTTTGCCGCAAGCTCTTCGGCTTTCAGCTTCGGCTTGTACTCGACTTCCACGCCGAGCGATTTGATGTTCTCGATGTAGCGTTCGGGAAATGCATCTGCGATCAATGCTTTCATTGGGGGATTCCTATCAATGGTGTTGGTTACTAACTGACGTTACGCATGAGAACAAAGAATAGAACGCGGATGACGCGGAATGGACGGATTAAAGCGGATAAGAATTCCTGTAAATCCAGATTGTTAGAATACACTCGAAATCTCCACAGTCAACAAAAAACAAATCCGCGAATATCCGTTTCATCCGCGTCATCCGCGTTCCCATTTCCTTTCTTTGCGTAACATCTCTTACTGAGTAACTTTGCGGAACTTTATCACCGCGCCGGGACCGTCAATTGTTGTATTCTGTGAATCATTCACAACAACATACACCGTTCCGTCCGGCGCAACAGCAACATCCTGTGCCGCGAGACCCAACAGTGAAATTCCTGTAACAGATGGAATTACGTAGCGCTCAACTGTTCGTTCCGATGCAGTGGAGATGAGAATCAGTTCCTGCTGTATCGGCTCAACGATGTAGAGTATTCCCTTTGCATCGGTCGTCGCGCCGCGTGCCGCTCCGGTCACAACCGGCTCTGTGAGAAAATGGCTGAGACTCAGATTCGTGGCGCTCAAGACGTATGTTTGAGAAAGCAATACTGGTCCTCTCTCGCTGCTGAACGATGTGAAGACGGAACCCGACGCATCTGTTGCAAGAAACCGCGCTACGGCGCCGCTACCTGTGACCATAACGTTTGATGCCGCCAAGCCACTTGGGTTGCCGTTCTGAATTTTGACGACGGAGTGTTGTGCTGTTCCGTGAGCGCTTACGTAAATGACGTCGCCGATCGGCGCGCTGTCAATGTCGCCGAGTTCGCGAACGTCAATGCGCATCGGACGTCGCGTGCTGGTTGCGATGTCAAACACTGAATTGGTATCAATGTTGAGCGAGCTTAGTGTCGCGACCTGTAGAAGCGTTCTTGTTTGAATCACGAAGCGAACTATGTCCATTGTGTTGTGCAGAATGAGCAAGTCTCTTGTGGCTGTGTTTTGGATTGCGATCTTGCGCGGGGCGACAACGTTGTTAACGCCAGAGGAGACTGAATCTATCTGCGCGCCTTGCGGAGAGAACTTTCGCACCTGATTGTTTTTCGTATCGGCGACCCATACGTTGCCGCCCGCGTCAGCGGCAATTCCTTGTGGCACTTTCAACACGCCAACGGGAATGAACACCGATGGCACAAGGGGGAATTGCGTTCCATTCGTTGGTGAATCGTTTCGACACGATTCCAGGATGAAAATGGAAAGGAAGCAGGGAAAGAGTCGAGAAGTAAATCGCGCAGACAATTTCATCATTATCGTGAAGTTATTGAGAGCATAACGCGTCCGTATAAAAGATACAAACAATTTCTTCACCCGCCAACGTTGAGTTCTTTCTGTTGAAAAAAGCAAATAGGTGCAGAGTTTTCCACCAGTCGCATAAGCGATTGATCTGCAACGAATTCACTGGTACGCGACTACTTTGCAGCTTGTCCTGCGTTGCAGAATTCATCAGCACACGAAGCAGGGTTTTCCTGTCGTCCGAGACCAACATCTTCATCACTGTAAGATGCTCACGGCGAGTCATTTGCCGAGCCACGCTGCCGATGTCTCACGAGCTTGTTTGGCAGGCATTTGGGAACGTAATTCATTGAAGTTAACAACGAACCATTGGTCAAGGAGGAACAGACCATGTCAGTGATACTTGGAATTATGACCGCGTGCATTCTCATCATCTGGGGAATGCTTCGCAAGACAAAGCCGAACATCGTGAACAACTCCGTACTCATCAAACGCTACGTTCATCCCGGTCACGCGTGGATGCGCATGACGGATGATGGCGACGCGCTTGTTGGCATTGACGAATTTGCGCAGACGATTGTCGGAGTTGTTGACGGCGTCGAACTGCCGCGCTTGCTGAAACGCGTTGAGCAGGGACAGAGCGCGTGGAAAGTGAGGCATCATCATCGTGTCGTGCCGTTCGTCAGTCCTGTGAGCGGAAGAGTCATTCAGAAAAATGAAATGGTGTTGCGCAATCCGATGCTCATCAACGCGGCGCCGTACGGTGATGGATGGTTGTTGCGGATTCGTCCGCGCAAGTTAAAGGCGGAAGTCAACAACCTGTTCACGGGAAAAGCGATGTCGCATTTCATCGAACAAGCGAAAGAGCAGCTCGTCCGCATCTTTTCGACAACGCCTGCGTTGATGTATCAAGATGGCGGTATCATCATCAAGGATTTGTCGGAGCGAGTATCGGATGATGAGTGGAAACTGCTTGCGAAAGAGTTTTTCCTTGCCGATGAAAACGGGAGCGCATCTCCACGGCAATTCGTTCCACAATGGTAAGCAACTGACTAACTAATGTTTTTGGAGAGTTTATGGTTGTCTTGTTTTTCCAAAGCCCTCATCCCCCAGCCCCTTCTCCCAAAGGGAGAAGGGGAGGATTGGACGAAGGAATCATTTTGGAGAGTATGGAAAGTCCCTCTCCCTCTGGGAGAGGGATTTAGGGTGAGGGCTTTGGACTCAAAAACAATTTCGTTTTCCTGAACATCATTTAGGAAAAAGAAAAGAAAAACTAAGGAGAATTATCATGACTGTTTTACTTGTGCTGTTTACGTTGATTGCGTTTCTCACTGCCGATTACATTATTCAGCGAAAGAAACGAAAAGCGTTTGTGAGCGAAGTGCTGCGGCCCGCGCAAACTCTCGCTCCATCGCAATGGCATCTTTCCGATGA
This sequence comes from Ignavibacteriota bacterium, assembly GCA_031394795.1. GTDB lineage: Bacteria > Bacteroidota > Ignavibacteria > UBA10030 > UBA6906 > CAADGV01. The sequence goes on from JANNUB010000515.1 coordinate 3,732, forward strand.
CATCGCGCTCGCGCCTAACCATACGTGGCTGCGTCGAGAGAGAGATAATTCGGTAACGGTCGGCATTGATAATTTCGTGATGTCGCTGACGGGCGCGGTTGAGCGCATTCAACTGCCGATTGAAGGAGCGACGGTGAATCCGCAATCACCGACATTCGCCCTGCGCGACGAGGAACGAACGCTTCGCTTCTCGTCGCCGATTGAAGGTCAAGTTGTTTCGGTAAATCACGAATTGCTGCATTCGCCCGCGCTGGCAAAAAGTAATCCGTACACTACGGGCTGGTTGTTCAAGGTCATTCCGAGTGACGAAGGAAAACCGCTGACAGGATTCTTCCGCGGCGAGAAGGCGATTGAATGGTTGAAGAAGCAGAATGAATTGGTAAAGGAGTTCATCAGCATTCATACACCACAATTGCAGTTTGCAACAATGCAGGATGGCGGCGTTCCTGTTGACGGCGTGTTGAAAAAATTTGATGCCAACGTGTGGAGAGAGTTTGAACAGAAATTTGTTCCAGTGCAACCGACGAATGGCTCCGCAAACATAGGAGAGCACGACAATGCTTAAGCACAAAGCGTTGCTCATAGACATCACAAAAAGCATTGGCTGTAACGAATGCTCGCGAGCCTGCGCGACAGCGAACAATCTTCCTGAAGAGGAAGCAAAAGAGCTTTCCGCAACACACTACACAGTGGTCCAAAGCTACAACGGCGACCAAACGTATGTTCGCCGCATGTGTATGCATTGCGAGCAGCCGACATGCGTCTCCGCGTGTCTCGTGGGCGCGTTCACGAAAATGGAAACGGGTGCAGTGTTGTACGACGAATCGAAGTGCATCGGGTGCCGTTACTGCATGCAAGCCTGCCCGTTCGAGGTTCCGCGCTACGAGTGGAGCAGCTTGACGCCCCGTGTGCAGAAATGCAGGATGTGCTACGAGCGCGTTGCCTCGGGCGGCGTGACTGCATGTTCCGAAGCTTGCCCGACTGGCGCGACAATGTTCGGTGACCGCGACGAGCTCATCAAAGAAGCACGCAAACGAATTGATGAGAATCCAGCCCAGTACGTTGACTACATCTACGGACTGAAGGAAGTGGGCGGAACATCGGTTCTGTACGTCTCAAGCGTTCCCTTCGAGCAGCTCGGCTTCCCGATGACTGTTCCGAAGGAAGCGATTCCGGATCTGTCATGGAAAGTCTTGTCGCAGATTCCAAAATATTCTGTAACGGCAGGAGTTGTGCTGTTCGGAATAAACTGGATAACGCAGCGACGAACTGAAGTGGCGAGGTTTGAAGCGGAGGAGAAACAGAAGTCATTGGTCAATGGTCATTAGTCATTTGAGAGTGGAGTTTGGGAGTATGGGAGTGTTGGAGTATGGGAGTGTTGGAGTGTTGGAGTGATGGAGTTTTGGAGTAATGGAGTTTTGGAGTAATGGAGTATGGAGTAATGGAGCGATGGAGTTCGAACCTCGAACCGTGAACCTCGAAACTTGAAACCTGAACCTTGAACCTTGAACCCTGAACCTAAAGGAGCAAACATGAAATTTCCAGGTCTATTCAAACTAACATTTTGGAAAGCAGTCGCCGTCGCACTCATGACTGCTGGCTTCATCGCTGCAGTGTGGCGCTACTCGCAAGGTCTCGGCGCAACGACGAATCTTGTTGACACGTTTCCATGGGGTATTTGGATCGGCTTCGATATTCTCGTCGGCGTTGGTCTCGCGGCTGGCGGTTTCACGATTGCAGCGGCAGTGTACATCTTCAACATCGAGCGCTTCCGTCCGATTCTTCGCCCGACAATTCTCACGGCGTTTCTCGGTTACTTGCTCGTCATCGCAGGGCTGATGGTTGACCTCGGTCGTCCGTGGGCGATATGGCACGCAATCATCTATTGGAATCCTCACTCGGTGATGTTTGAAGTTGCGTGGTGCGTTATGCTGTACACGGCTGTGCTTGCGCTTGAATTCAGCCCCGTCGTGTTCGAGCGATTCAACATGCAACGACCACTGAAGATCATCAAAGCAATCACGATTCCGCTTGTTGTCGCGGGTGTGCTTCTCTCGACACTTCATCAGTCATCGCTCGGCTCGCTGTTCCTCATTATTCCAAGCCGGATGCATCCGCTGTGGTACTCGGACATCATTCCGTTCCTCTTCATCATCTCGTGCGTTGCCGCCGGATTGGCGATGACCATCTTCGAGTCGTTCCTCTCATCAAGGGCATTTGGAAGAGAGATTGAGATGCCGCTGCTTTCTGAGCTGGCGAGAGTCATCGTCGTAGTGCTTGCGTTGTATTTTACAGTTCGCATTCAGGACTTGGTAACAAGAGATGCGCTGAAGTATACATTTGAAATAAACTATCAGAGCATTTTGTTTACAGGTGAGATCGTGCTTGGTGTAGTCGTTCCATTCGCACTTCTGATGAGCAAGAAGATTCGCGCAAGCAGAGCCGGATTATTTTACTCATCAGTGTTGGTTATTCTCGGATTCATCGCTCACCGAATCAACACTGCAATCACAAGCATGGAACAGTATCCGAACCGAATCTACGTTCCGTCGTGGCAAGAGCTGATGGTTACAGCGGGATTGGTTGCGTTCGGGTTTTTTGCGTTCGCGTTCGTTGCGCGTTACTTCAATGTGTTCGGAGGCGGACAGAAACAAGTTGAGGTAGAGGAGGAAGCGAAGGCGAGCGCTGAGAGCATTGCGGTTGCACCTGCAGAATGATCTCCCCTTGTCAATGGAAGCGTATAAACGTTGGTTGAAGTCTCGCTCAATGCGCTCCGAATGGAGAATGAGTGAGGAACCATAAATCTGTGGCAAGTCCTACTACACCAAAAATCAGTTTTGCGTTACCTCTTGCCTCCACTTCGATCGAGGCGACCTCAGAGAGCAGGACGCGTTTCGTCCCGCTTTCTACCTTCAGGAGTATTGCGTCTTTTGTTGCGCAAAAGTCGCGGAACTTGTTGGCACGCCACTCCAACCCTCGCTCATCAACGACCCTCATACCATGGCGAACCGTGACAGTTGAAATCGAACTATCCATAGGATCAAATAACTCTATTGCACTGCTATTGAGGGAATTTAGCACCCCGCGTTTTTCGCTCATGAAGAGAATGTCAGTGAATAGGGTGATTGTGTCGCCAAGCGCTGGGGGAAGAAGTCTTCCTAAACTCACTGCGTGCCGGACAGAAAAGACGGAATCGCGCTCTTGACGCGTGAACGGCTGAGTACCTTGATATTCTCCTTGTAGCGTTGCTCCGTACTTCGTTGTGACAATCATCGTCCGCCCGCCAGAACTTTGTAGTGCATCGTCGACTGGAGTCGCTTCCAGAGAGCTACTTGTGGAATCAATTTGAGCCCCGGCCCCAAGACCAAGGAGCGTGCAGCCGCTGAACAAAAGAGCGAACGCCTCGAAAGTGATGAACTTCAGGAAATCAGTCAACAAAGATCTTTCCGGGGTTAAGAATGCTATTCGGATCAAACGTCTTCTTGATGTCCTTCATCAACTTCAACTCAACGGGCGAGAGGGCAATAAGTAGATGAGCGGTTCGTTAAGAATACCCGAGCGCAAACAAAAGCGCAGAGCGCAATTCGATGAGTTTTGATTCACTGAGAGTCGTAATGAGGGAACCAATTTTCGACTTTGCAACAGTCTGAACATGGTCAAGATTGATGGCGCAGTCCCTCGGCATACCATCCTGTGTTGAGAGAAAAACCTCCGAGGGAATATCTCGCACGGTTGTAGTGATTGGAGCAATGGTGACTTCTCCAAGAAAGCGTAGTGCGGAATCACGAGTGAGAATTACGACCGGCCGTTTCTTATCTGGCGAAGCAAACTTGTACCAACGAATCTCTCCGCGTTTCATCAATCAACCCAGACTTGTTCTGATTCCCAAACTGCAAATTCGTTTTTAGTCACGGGCTTTTTTTTGTAGCCGTTTCTGTGTTTCGCCTCCCTCTCGTAATCAGACAAGGAACTTTTGCTTGTCTTGCCAATAATACGGCAACGCAGCTCGGAGAACGTCAGCTCCTTTTGTGTGAGGTTGTATTCCCGCCTCGTCTTCTCGTTTACTCGAACAGTGAGTGTTGTCATCGCTTCACCTTTCATGAATCAATCAAAAACTAACGGAGTTTGATGTCTTTTGCAAGCGCCTAGTCAAGAAATATTTTTCCCGGATTGAGAATGTTATTCGGATCAAACGTCCGCTTAATCTCTTTCATCAACTTCAATTCAACTGGAGAAAGCGCAATCGGCAAGTACGACTTCTGCGAGTAGCCGATGCCATGCTCGCCGGAAATTGTTCCGCCGAGAGAAACAGTCAGCTTGAAAATTTCTCGGACCGCTTCATCAACAGACGAATTCCATTGCTCGTCGGTCAAGTCGCATTTGAGAATGTTGACGTGCACGTTCCCATCGCCCGCGTGTCCATAACAAATTGATGTGATGCCGTATTTCGCGCAAATCTCCTTCACTCCTTTGATGAGTTGAGGGAGATTGGCGCGGGGAATAACGGTGTCTTCTTCCTTGTAGGTCGAAACGGACTTCACCGCCTCGCCCATTCCGCGTCGCAGCGCCCAAACGTCCTCGACCTTTTGCCGATCTTCAGCGAGCAGAACATCAATCGCGTTGTGCTGGGAAACGACTTCAGCGATCTTTTCAATTTCTGAATGCAACGCCTCTTCGTAGTTGCCATCAACTTCAATCAACAGTTGCGCTTCGGCGTCGCTGTTGGGGAACTTCTTGCCTTGCCGTTCCTCCGCAACTTTCACGGCTGCTTTTTCGAGAAACTCACACGCCGAAGGGGTGATGCCATTCGAGAAAATGCTCGCAACTGCTGCGGCAGCATCTTCAAGCGTGCTGAATTGCACAAGAACGACCTTTCGCAGCTTCGGAAGGGGAATCAATCTGAATATAATTTTAGTAATGATGGCAAGTGTCCCTTCGCTGCCAACAATCAACTGCGTAAGATTGTATCCTGAAACATTCTTCAGAACACGCCCGCCAACATTGATGATTTCGCCTGTTGGTAGAACAGCTTCAAGTCCGAGCACATAATCTTTTGTCACGCCGTACTTCACTGCACGCGGACCGCCGGAACATTCAGCGAGATTTCCGCCAAGCTGCGAGCTGCCACGTGATGCGGGGTCTGGCGGATAATACAATCCGAGTTTTTCAACCTCCTCCTGAAAAATTTGTGTTATCACTCCCGGCTCGACAATCGCTTGACAATTCTTTTCATCAATCTCAATGATGCGTTTGAATTTTTCCATCGAAAGAACGATGCCGCCATACACAGGAAGCGCTCCGCCGGAAAGTCCCGTGCCCGCGCCGCGCGGCGTTACAGGAACGCGATGCTCGTTTGCAAGCTTCATGATTTCTGAAACCTCCCGCGTCGTTGATGGCTTCACGATTATTTCCGGAAGGAACGAGAGGTCTTCGGTTTCGTCCCGACTGTAAAGAGATTTCGATTCATCGTCGAAAAGAAGGTTGGCTTTGCCGACGACAAGCGTAAGTCGTTGAATGAGGTCGGCAGAAAGTTTGTTGAAATTCATGAGCGATCGAGAAATCTAAATCAAATGGAAACAAATATAGAGATTTTGGAAGAGAGGAAAAACGAAGATGCCATGTTGTAGGGGTGCTATGGTCGCCCCCACGTCGCGATTGGAGGATTACATGGCTAATCTATTGATGCCATCGAACGCCGCC